>CALJZV010000137.1 GCA_937983475.1 uncultured Verrucomicrobiales bacterium | reverse complement strand
GTACATTTTATTCGTACAAAATCTTCCTTTCTCTCACCCACTTCCAATCGCACCCTCGGGTTTCCGTGAATTAAAGTTGCGATTCGCCCTGTCGTTTTTTATTAATATGTGGCATGACACCATGTGCAGTGCGATTTGCCCTCTTTAGCCTTTTTGGCTTGTTTCTTGCGATATCTCCTTTTGCGCGTGCGCACAATTCATCCAAGGGACTTACCGCTGTCAGCATCAATATGGATTCGGGCGACACTGAGGTGCGCCTGGCTGTCTCTTTTCCCGATGTGGATAAAGTTTTGAAGTTCGACAAGAACGGGGACGAACTGATCACCAAGGATGAAATGGCAATTGTGTTGCAAGACCTTGGCAACCTGGTTGAAAAGGAATTTCAGATGCATTATGACGGCAAGCAAATCGCTCCCATTGAGGTTCGTCCTTTGCGTGAAGAAAGCTATTTTGAAGTCCATCTGAAATACCCCGGCACACCTGAGAAGGAATTGAAAACCCTGTCGCCGATCATTCGGCGGTTCACGCCGGATCATCAGCAATTGATCTCAGTCATTACCGGAGCCAACGAAGTCATTGCGGACAAGTTGCTGTTACAAGGGTCAGAGGAGTTTAACTACACGCTCGTTGCCAGCGCCAGCAAAGCAGTCGGAGGCGGGACCTCTGAACGCTTTTTCTTATTTCTGAAACGAGGCATTGAACACATCCTGACGGGCTATGATCATTTGCTTTTTTTATTCGCCCTCCTAGTGATGTGTGAAACCTTTTGGTCCGTAGCCAAGATAGTCACATGCTTTACGGTGGCCCATTCCATAACCTTGGGCTTGGCAACATTGGATGTTGTGGATATGCCGAGCAGCATTGTGGAACCGATGATCGCGGCAACCATTGTGTTTGTGGGCATTGAGAACCTTTTTAAATTAAAAACATTGCAGTGGCGTTGGCTGCTGACATTCACATTCGGGTTAATTCATGGATTTGGGTTCGCCGGCATGCTGAAGGAAATGAAAATCGGCAGCGGCCCACAAGTCGTAGTTCCCCTGCTGTCTTTCAACCTAGGTGTGGAAATAGGCCAGATTTTAATTGCTGCCATTGTACTTCCCATCCTGTGGCAATTGCGGCGGCTTCCGCAATTCGCGCCCAAATGGATCCCGGTTTCCTCGGTAATTGTTGTTATTCTGGGAGGCTATTGGCTGATTGATCGTGTGTGGGGCAGCTGATCAAAAGTTGGCTTCAAAGTTCTCAGAAGAGTCACGCTTAGACGAGGGGCGCCAATACATGCTGAGCACGCGGATATCCCGCTGATTCATCCTGTAGATCACCGCCACATATTCCCGGCGAAATCCCCCGATATTGCAATCCACAAACACCTCAAACACACTGCTTTGTACTCCAAAAAACTGGCCCATTTGTTGCGCCACCAGGCTTGGGACCCCCACATTAATTAATTCCCCAACATTGGAGAAGGGAATGTCATCAATGGTCCCGTCCTGCCCATCGAGTCCTGCCCTGTGCGCAATCACAGCGGATGCGATGTTTGTATCCAAGAGAAGCTGCAACGTGCCGATCGGTGCGGTGTTAATGTTGATTCGGCCATTGGACAAAGGAGTGAACAGGTCGTTCAAGCCGACGGGATAACTGATTTGCTCCTGACTTTTTAATGCATAATGATCCCGAGCCTGAAAAGCGGGCAATAAATAATCATCAGGAGAGCCGCCCCAGAGAATTGCCGGATTATCCTGTATCCCCTTCAACAGGAGCAATTCGGACATGTCATCAACCCATCCGTTCTTGGCAACGTAAGGCGGATCAAGACTCATATAATAGTCGCTCTCCGCTCCGCTCAAATGCTCGTCATTGTCCCGATCGATCCAATCCAGGATGGAATCCGCTATGGTCGGAGACAGCCCCGCATCCACGCCAATTAAAGTCATCGCTTGACGCAAGACATCCGGGTTGGCGACGTTAATGTTGAATTTCCGTTCGGCGTCCACAATGCGCACTGAGAAAGATCCCGGTCCAAGCGGCACATTATCCAAAGAAATGGCGGCAATCGCCTCGTTGGTGTTTCCAGGGCCGCCTGCCCACTTTTGCTTGAGAGAGTCGTAGGGCTCCGATGTGCGGTTCTCAAATTGTTTCCCCAAAACCATGCGCGCCAACTCCACCCCGGAGCGGCCCATCCATTCAAAGTCCGTTTCAAAACTGGCCAATCGAGCCAGGTGCGTCTCCACCTTCATGGAGTAGGCAAAGCCACCAGCCAGGATCCCTAGCACGGTGATCACAATGAGCACCATGATCATCGCAATGGCGTTGGCTTTGGAGCGAATAACGATTCTCATTCTGTTTATCCTCCGGGCCGTGTGTTCTGCCCGCCGCCCGGCCTGGTGTTTGGATTTCCACCGCGTGGGGGCTGGTTGCCGCCAGGTTGGCCGCCGATCATGGGGCGTTGGATTTCCAATGGAACAATTTGTCCAGCCAAAGCGACGGTGCGCGTGATGATTTCCGCCGGCTCTGTGGGACGATTCGCCAATCGCCCCCACCCGATGGTGACACGCATCATGCTGGGCAACTGGTTGGTCGCCGTGAATTCAGCCATCCACTCCCCTCGCCGCTGGTCCCAAAACTCAAGGAAAAAAAGGCTTAGGTCGCGCACCAGCACAATCGGATAAGGCTGCACCACGTCGTTGGTAAGAAGGAGAATGGGAATCTGCGTCATGACCAACTGGTTGTCCCCGTCCTCATCCTGCTGCACCTCAAACGTCACCCTCCGGACAATCTGATCGCCGAACAAACCCGACCCTGGAAAATTTGTGGGAGGCAGGCGCGCGGTCAGACTCAGGTAGTGGAAGTTTTCATCCTGCGTGTCCGTGATGAAGGAATAATATTGCGCGTTGTCAGCGAAATTCTGGGCCGTCACGAGCGCATCCTCAACCGCGCGCACCGCGATGCGGGCTCTCTGGACTTTTGCCGCCACATCAAGCGCCACCTTGCTGGCCCGCATGATGGCCGTCCAACTGGAGTAAATGGCAAAAATAATCCCCATGAGAATCGCGCTCGCCACCAACACCTCGATAATGGTGAAAGCCCATCGATTTCTCCTGGAGCACGCGATTTTCATCGTGAAAACCTCCTTTGTCCGGCACCGTCTCCCACCCGCTGCTCCGATTCGGGCCTGTATAGCAAGAGGCTAAGCCGGGAATCCTCCTTTCCCCTGTAATTGACCACAATGTTCACCTCGAACATGCCATTGGTGCCATACAACAGCACCTCTCGAGCCCAGTCGTAACCGGGATAAAGCCCCTCAAAATCGCCCGTTTCAAAGCCTTCCTCCAGCTTGTTGGTCAAGGACAACGCAGCGGCCACCTCTCCAGGAGAGGGTTTCAATTGGTTCAAAGAATGAGCGGCGCGGACGTTCCTGGACACAAGGTCAAGAATCGCAAATATAGCGATGAAAAAAATCGCAATGGCCACCATCGCCTCCAGCAACGTGAAAGCCTCCGCACAACGTCTTTGTTCAAATGGACAAAGCAATTTCATCGGACGCGCTCCACCTCTGCCAGGCCGGTCACCACATCAAGCGTAACTTTCCGGAACTCACCGCTGTCCGACCGTAGGATCATGGCAAATTCATCGCTGGTGCCGTTGGGAAAAAAACGGATTCGGGCCTCTTCGGCCTCCTGCATTTCTATGAAATTCACGCCCATGATTTCAATCCGGACCTCTGGCGGAAACTGGCCGCGAAAACTCAACGCCCGGGAGGATTCACTGGAACTGGAAGCCTGAATGGAAAATGTCCCTTCTATAGGATTCATCACCACTTCGGCCACACCGCCACTGAAAATAGAGGCGGCGCGGGCATGGCTGCACGCCTCGACAAAATCACTCACCGCCTTGCGCATCCCCTCCTTGTCGAACATCCTCATCATCGATGGAATCCCGATGGCACCAATGATGCCAATGATGCCCACGACCATCATGATCTCGAACAGCGTGAAGCCTTTTTTTTGGGAGCGTCTAAATTTCATCAGCGTCCGCCCATTGATCCACCGATATTCGACGTGATGGCAAACATGGCCGAAAGCACGCTCAGGAGCAAAAATCCGACGCCTGCGGCCATCACGATGATCAGAACCGGCTCAATCATGTTGGTCATCACCCGCAAGGCGATGTTCAACTCGCTCTCGTAGGTGTCAGCAAGATTGCTCAAGGCACCCGGCACATCACCGGTTTCCTCGCCGATTTTCACCAGGTCCACCATCAGTTGCGGAAACACTTTGCTGCGAGCCAAGGGTTGCGCAATGGTCTTGCCGTCAGTGACTTCCTCGCGCGTTTTGGCAATAGCCTCCTTGATGACAGTGTTGGGAATGACCTCCTCGCTAATTTGGAGGGCGGTCAGCACCGGCACACCGTTCTGCAACAATGTCGCCAGCGTGCGGGTAAACTGTCCATAAAGGTTCAGTTTCATCACCTTGCCAAATACCGGCGCATTAAGTTTCCATCGGTCAATTGTGCGTCGGCCATGCTCGGTGGATTGAAACCGTTTGAACACGATGATCGTTGCCACGATCACCAACCCCATCACCGTCAGGTAAAGCTTGTTGCTGAAAAAATTGCTGATGTTCACCAGCATGCGGGTCATCACCGGCAATTCCACTTTCATCCCTTCGAAGATGGAAAGAAATTTGGGCAGCATATAGGTCATGAAAAAGACCATGATCAACACGCCCGTCGCGCATACAAACGCCGGGTAAATCAGCGCGGACGTAAACTTGCTTTGCACGGTCGCGAACCGCTCAAAATGGTCTCCCATGCGCCTCAACACCTCGACCAGCGCGCCGCTATGCTCGCCTGCCTTGACCATGTTGACATACAAGTCGCTGAAGATAAGGGGTTGCTTCTTCATCGCCTCGGACAGTCCTTTGCCTTCCATGACATCGGCCTTAAGCATCTTGCTGACCTCCGACGGAATACCCTTGGACTCCAAATGCGTCATGCTGTTGAGCGCTACCGTCAGCGGCATGCCGGAGCTGAGCAGGTTGGCCAACTGTTGGGTAAATGTGGCCAGTTCCTGCATTTTGGGCTTCTTCTGCCGATGGAACATGGCCCGCAGAGTTGGTGGCAGAAAATCGGACATCTGGCGCCTGGCGCTGCCGCTGCGGTCAGATGCCACGGGAGTCGCCGCGCCACCCTTGGCCGCATCCACGGCCACGGGAAACATACCCAGCCTCTCTATTTGCACCAACGCCGCGCCACGGTCGGCCACGTCCAAAACCCCGGTGACCACTTCGCCGGTTCGTCGTCGTGCTTTGTAGGAAAATTGAGGCATAATATTGCGTCGTTCGACGCCGGACAGTCTGGCACAATTCCATGGCTTCGACAAACAAGTCTTTGAAGCCAAAGGCCTGTTGTTCCATCCGGCTCTGAAAGTATTAACCCGAAGAGAGAGGAAAGTTGCAAGCGTGCTCAAATCCAATACCGTTCGCTCATTTCTGCGGTGCTTCCACTATGGACAGTGGATGAATCCATCCCTAATTTGGCCGAGGCTCATCAAATGTATTTTCGCGCCCGAAAATTTGAATACCGTTTCCCGCGCCCAACGCTCATCATGGGCATTGTCAACGCCACACCCGATTCCTTTTCCGACGGAGGCCGCTATTTTCAGGCGGATCAAGCTGTAGCACATGGCCTTCACTTGGCCAAAAGTGGGGCGGACATCATTGACATCGGCGGCGAATCCACCCGCCCCGGCGCGGCTCCCGTCACCGCTGATGAGGAAATAAACCGGGTCGTGCCGGTGATTAAACGCCTGGCAAGCCAACTATCCATCCCCCTCTCCATTGACACCATGAAACCCGCCGTCGCGCAGGCTGCACTCCAAGCCGGAGCCAGCATCGTCAATGACGTGGCGGCCAACCGCGCTGACGAGGAAATGTGGCGCATCACTGCCGAATCGGGCGCGGGCTACGTGCTCATGCACATGCTGGGATCTCCACAAACCATGCAAAGACATCCCCATTACGAGAATGTCATCGGGGACATCGGCAACTTTTTTGAAGAGCGCCTGGCGAGGGTTGCCGCCGCCGGTGTTCAAAAGGAACAGGTGATTCTCGACGTGGGAATTGGCTTTGGGAAAACGCTGGAGCATAATTTACAATTGATGCGAAGCTTGCGGCGCTTTACAAGATGGGCGCGCCCGTTGCTGCTGGGAGTTTCCCGCAAATCCTTCATGGGAACACTGCTTGACGCTCCAGTGCAGGGACGCCTTCCGGCGTCGCTGGCCTGTGCATGCTGGGCCGTTCGGGAAGGGGTGCAGATAATTCGGACCCATGACGTCAGTGAGACACGACAGGCGGTTGGCATGACAGAAGCTTTATTGCAGGATGAACACACAACCTGATGTGGCAAGTATTGACAGATAGTTGGCGAGGCGTGCTGGAGGTAACCCTCCTCGCGGCCGGGATTTACTCTGCCTCCAACTTCATTCGTGGCACGCGGGGCGCGCCGGTGGTTTACGGGTTCGTCATTCTCATGGTGTCTCTAACGCTGCTGGCCTGGTTGCTTCAACTGACCGTGCTGGGATGGCTCCTGAGAACTTTCGCCGCGTTTGCCGCCATTGCCGTAGTGGTCATTTTCCAGCCCGAGTTACGGCGGATTCTGGCCGAGCTGGGAACCCGTCCGCAACTGACCAGCACCCACGAGCAGCGCGAAAACATCGAGGTGCTCATTCAGGCCGTTGAGCGCCTGTCTGAAGTGCGGATTGGTGCCCTCATCGCCATCGAGCAGCACATTCACCTGCAGGACGTCGTTGAATCCGGTGTCGTGGTGGACTGCGAAGCGACCCCCGAGATGCTGGAAACCATCTTCTTTCCCAACAACGCCATTCACGACGGCGGCGTCATCATCAAGGGAGACCGCATCGCCTACGCGGCCTGCATTTTTCCATTGACTCAGCGCCAGGACCTGAATCCCTCGCTGGGCACACGCCATCGCGCCGCGATTGGTCTTTCCGAGGAGACCGATGCCATTGTGCTGGTGGTTTCCGAGGAGACCGGAAGCATTTCCTACGCCTACAAGGGCCAGCTTGTGCGGGGCATCACGGCGGAAAAACTCCGAGCGTTTCTCAGTTCCATCCTGGTTTCCCGCAGCAAATCCAAGCCGTTCGTGGACTGGATTCGCTCCCGCATCAACCACCGCTTCACCCCAGGGCCGCCAGTCGCGGCCAAAAAGGAGAATGAATGACCATGGCCTTACGCGACTTGGTGCGGCACAATTTCTGGCTAAAACTGTCCTCGGTGTTTCTTGCTACGGTTGTTTGGTTTGTCATTAAATATGGCAGCCTTAGCGACACTGGAATCGGCCACGTGCCGATCCTCAACCCCGTCGTGCAGGACAACGTGGAGGTGCTTGTGCGCGTGCTCAAGCACCCCGGCGATGCGCGCATCTTCAAAGTCACCCCCGAAACCATCGAAATCATGATCACAGGAGAATCGGCCATCCTGAGAAAATTTTCCAAAGAGGATTTCAAAGCTTACGTGGAACTGGCAAATGCGCGCCCCCTGCCCTCGACCAATCAGGAAGTCCGGCTCCATGTCCCCCAAGGCGTCACAGTTTTAAACGCCTCACCTCGAGCCGTAGTCGTGGAACAGGTATCCCCCTGATTTTGCACCGACTGCTTCCAGGTTCAAAATCTGGCATTGTGAAGCAAGAGGCTAAATGAACATTGCCAAAAAACTCTTCGGTACCGACGGCGTGCGCGGACGCGCAAACCTGGAACCCGTCACTGCGGAGACCGCGCTCAAGCTCGGGCGCGCTGCCGCCCATGTCTTCAAAACCCTGGAAAGCCACGCCCGCGGCAAAGGCCGGCACAAGATTGTAATCGGCAAGGACACCCGGCTTTCGGGCTACATGCTCGAGAATGCCCTGTCCTCAGGTATTCTCTCCATGGGAGTGGACGTTTTGTTTATCGGTCCCCTGCCCACCCCGGGCGTCGCTTACGTCACGCGCAGCCTCCGCGCTGATGCCGGCATCGTCATCACCGCGTCGCACAATCCCCATGACGACAATGGCATCAAGTTTTTCCGGGCTGACGGCTACAAGCTCGATGACCCCATTGAGGAGCGCATCGAGGAACTGGTCTTCAGCGGCGCCATCGAGAGCATACGGCCCACTGCCGAGGACATCGGCAAGGCCATTCGCATTGACGACGCTTTGGGACGTTACATCGAATTCGCAAAAACCGCGTTTCCAAAGAAAATGACCCTGGACGGTCTCCGCGTCGTGGTAGATTGCGCCAATGGAGCTGCTTACAAATCCACTCCCTGTGTCCTGCGCGAGCTCGGAGCCGAAGTCATCGTCCTGAACAACCAACCCGACGGCATCAACATCAACAAAAACTGCGGCTCCATGCATCCTGATGAACTCTGCCGGAAAGTCCGTGAATGCCGCGCCCAACTGGGCATTGGCCACGATGGCGACGCCGACCGCGTCGTGCTGAGTGACGAAACCGGTCGCCTGCTTGACGGCGACGACATCCTGGCCATCACCGGCCTGGACATGCTTCAAGACAATGCGTTGAAGGACAAAGTCGTCGTCGCCACCGTCATGAGCAACGCCGGTCTGGAGTCCGCGCTCCAATCGGCGGGCGGGCGCATGATCAGGACCGCCGTGGGCGACAAAAATGTCATCGATGAAATGCTCCGCGGCGGATTCAACCTCGGCGGCGAGCAAAGCGGCCATCTCATCTACGGCGATTACAGCACCACAGGCGACGGCCTGGTCGCCGCGCTGCAAATTCTGCGCATCATGAAAGCGCGCAACGCGCTGCTCTCCCAACTGGTTCTCTGCTGGAAACGGTTTCCACAAAAAGTCGTCAATATTCCCGTGCGCCGGAAAATTCCCTTCAAGGAACTGGAAGGCGTGCTGGATCTGATACGGGGGGCGGAATCCGAACTCTCTGAGCAGGGCGGACGGTTGCTTCTGCGCTACTCGGGCACCGAGCCCAAAGCGCGGTTGTTGCTCGAAGGGAGGGACCCGGCACTTTTGGAAAAATGGAGCGGGCAAATTGTCGCATGCATCAAAAACCAGATTGGCTCTGCCCCGACCGTGACGCGCGATTGACTTTGCGCCGCTTCCCCGCTTACTTCCCCGCGATGCGATGGATTGCCGTCCTATTGTTTAGCCTATGTATGATTGGTTGCGGAAAAAAGAACCCGCAACAAGCCGATTCAGCCACTCCAAAACCCGCCCCCACCAAAGCAGAACCGAAGACCGAGGAAATCTTCTCCAGGCCGGTCATCAATCCCGACCTGATACCGTCAGGCAAGGTGGTTTTAGTCAATCGCAATGCCAAGTTCGCAGTTCTGAGCTACGTCACACAACTGCCCTCACCGGGCACGCGCCTAAATGTCTATCGCGACAGTCTCAAAGTAGCTGAACTAAAAATCACCGGCCCGCAACGGGACTTGAACACCGTCGCCGACATTCTGCTTGGGGATGTCCGCGTCGGGGACGAAGCCCGGGAAGATTAGGTTTTTTTGATTTTCCCCCGTTCAATTGCCTTGTGCCAAATTGAAAGCAAGGGATGCACTGCGACGCCCAATCACTTTGCTGGGAAATATTCAGTCTTTCCAAACTCCCCGAATTTGACCAGCTTACCTCGTTTGGTGGTGTGAATCTGCTTTTGCATACATGAATGCACGCCGTGGAATTTCTGGCTGTGGGGCTCTGGCTCTTTTCCTATTTCTTTTCCTGGCGCTGCCCATCCCTGCCGCCGTCACCAACCAGTTCATTGAACCAAAGGCCGCCTTTCTGCATCGCGTCTGGCAGATTGAGGACGGCCTTCCAAGCCCCGCCGCGCGCGCCATTCTTCAGGACCGCCGAGGTTACCTGCTGGTGGCCACCGACAAGGGCCTGGCCCAATTTGACGGAATCCGCTTTCAGGACATCGAACGCGAGACCACGCCGGAACGCCCAAGCCGGTGGTACGCGGGCCTGATTGAATCACGCGATGGCGCCATTTGGGCGTCGAGCGTGGACGGGGGAATGTTTCGTTATGCTAATGGCCAATTGACACGGTTCACCACCAACAACAGTCCGCTGCCGCACAATTGGGTGCTTGCCCTTTTCGAAGACTCTAAAACCAACTTATGGGTCGGCACTGCGGGCGGTCTTTGCCGGTTCACCAACAACACATTCATCAATTACACCAACTCTCCAGGACTGATCACCGAGGCCGTGCGGGCCATTTTGGAGGATTCCCAAGGAAACCTTTGGATCGGAACGGCCAAGGGATTGAGCCGTTACGACGGCGTTCAATTCGTCACCTACACAACGAGGGACTTCCTACTCAGTGACGCCATCTCCACGCTTTGCGAAGATCGGCATGGCGCGCTGTGGATTGGCACTTCATCGGGATTGACTCGCTATTGGAAAGGCAAAATTAGGCACTTCACGGAAAGGCAAGGCTTGGCCAACAATATTGTCCGCATTGTAAAGGAAGATTCTTCCGGACGGCTCTGGGTGGGCACACAAGGAGGCTTGCAGTTGGTGGAAAATGAAAAAATTGCTAGCGTGAAAGTGGAGAGCCTGAACGACCCCGGATTCAAGATGAACTCCTTTGTTTATTCGGTTGCCGAGGACCGCGAGGGAAATCTTTGGGTGGGCACGCATATCGGCCTGCATCAATTGCGCAACCTTCCGTTCACTGTTTATTCGAAAGAACATGGCCTGCCTGAGGAAATTGTCACCTCCATCTGTCAGCAAACCAATGGCACAATTTGGATTGGCACCTACGGAGGTGGCTTGGTCCGGATCAGAGGCAACGAGCAGGTCACGTTCAAGCCCGAAGATGGTCTGCCTGGCAGGTTGATATTATCGCTGTGGCCCTCGCCTAAAAATGGCCTGTGGATCGGGCTCGACAGATCGGGACTGAGCTGGCTTCAAAACGGAAACTTCACCAATTTCATTTCCGAAGACCCCAAGCTCAATGTCGTGCGCTCGGTCATGCAAGACCATTACGGGCAGGTCTGGACCGGAAGCAATGGCGGCATCAGCCGCCTTAAAAAAAATCGAATGATTCCAGAACCTCTTCCCATGCCCAAGAACACCATCAAGGCGATCGTCCAGGATCGGGAAAGAAGCATCTGGTTGGTCGGGGACGAAGGCCTTTTAAAAATCAATGATTCGGCTGTCACCCGTTACCGGAGTGATTCCAAGTTTGTCTCTGACAATGCCAATGCACTGTTTGCTTGCGAAGATGGCCACCTGTTTGTCGGAGCCGACAGCGGCCTGTTTTGTTTCCAGGACGGCAGATTCAAGCACATCAACACGCTGCCCGAACTCCACAATCGCCGCATTCTTTCGATACTGGAGGATGATTTCGGCAACCTGTGGATGAGCACCCAAACCGGCGTTCTGACGCTTTCAAAAAAAGACCTTCTCCTTCATGCGGCCAATCCGGCTTTTGGCGTTAGCATCACCTCTTTTGGAAAGTCCGAAGGCATGCGCCGCGCGCAGTGCAATGGCATCGGCCAACCCTCGTCCTGGAAAACGCAGGACGGCCGCGTGTGGATCGCCACCATGAATGGCGTCGCCATCTTTAATCCGAAGGCATTCCGACACAATACTGTCCCTCCCCCGGTGGTCATTGAGCAAATGGCTGTCGATGGAAGACCAGTCACGGATTCTTTTGAAAAAATCCCACCCAATAAAGGAAGTCTGGAGTTCACCTACACCGCATTGAGCCTGCAATGCCCGGAGAAAGTCCGCTTCAAATACAAGCTTGATGGGGTGGACTCAACCTGGGTGGATGCCGGATCGCGTCGCCAAGCCAGTTACGCGAATGTCGCTCCAGGCAAATACACTTTGCGTGTCATGGCATGCAACAATGACGGGCTTTGGTGTCAGGAAGAAGCGTCCCTTCATTTTAATCTTCAGCCTCATTTTTACCGCACCGGATGGTTCGCCGCACTCAGCCTCTCGATCGTTTGCGGCCTGGTGGGAATCACCATTAGAAGCCGGAGAAAGGCGGTTCATAGACGTGAACTGGCGTTACAACGAGAAATTGCCGTGCGCACCGAAAAACTGGAGAAATCCCTCAAAACCATGGAGTCGTTCAATTACAGCATTGCTCATGATCTGCGCGCGCCCTTGCGGGCCATAAGAGGTTTTACCGAGGCGCTGATGGATGATTATCACCACACTTACACTGAAGAGGGGAAAGCCTATTCCCGCCGCATTTCCGAAGCAGTAGACCGCATGGATAATCTGATTGGGGACCTGCTGAAATTTGGCAACATCAGCCATAAAAAACTTTTGTTTGAAAACGTCCAGCTTGGTGAACTTGCCAGCAACGTCCTTGAAGACCTGAGAGCGGAATTCGAACACCGAAGGGCTGAAATCAAAATCGACCGCCCTCTTGGTTCAGTTTGGGCCAATGAAACTCTTCTGCATCAAGTGCTACAGAACCTCATCTCAAATGCATTGAAATTTGTCGCCGCAGATAAAACGCCCTACATTCACATCTGGACAGAACGGCGTGGATCTAAACAACGAATTTGCATTCGCGACAACGGCATCGGCATCGCCAAGGAACATCAGGAGCGCATTTTCGGCATGTTTGAGCGATTGCATAGCACCGAACTTTATCCGGGCACCGGCATCGGTCTGGCCATTGTCATGAAAGCCGTCGAAAGAATGGAAGGCACCGTCGGCGTTCAGTCAGAACCGGGCAAGGGCAGTTGCTTTTGGATCGAACTGCCTGGGATTAAATCTTGAGCATTCTGAAATTTCGGGCCCTCAACTGGCTGCCCCTCGTCACTTCCTCATACAGAATTCGGGCTTCTTTCAGGTTGTCGGCAAAATCGCGCTCACATAGGTTTGCCGGGCATGAATCTTTTTGTCGCAGGCGGCGCCGGATACATCGGCTCCATTTTCGTCGAGCAAGCTTTGAACAGTGGACACGCCGTCACGGTGTTTGACAACCTCACCGAAGGACACCGTGCGGCTGTGGACAGCCGGGCTGCGTTTTTTGAGGGAAACCTTTCGAACCAAAAGGAAACCGCTGACGCGCTGCGCGCTTCCCATGCCGAAGCCATTGTGCATTTTGCCGCAAACACCCTCGTCGGCGAATCCATGTCGTGCCCTGGAAAATACTTTCGAAACAACGTCGCCAGCGGGTTGAACCTGCTGGACGCAGCGCTGGAATCCAAAGTGAAAAAGTTCGTGTTCAGTTCCACCTGCGCAACGTACGGCCCCCCGGAGAAAGTGCCCATGACCGAGAATTTGCCTCAGCGTCCCATCAACCCCTACGGCGAATCCAAGCTGATGTTTGAGAAAATACTAAATTGGTATCACCAGGCGCATGGGCTGGAGTTTGTCGCCTTTCGCTATTTCAATGCGGCCGGTGCCAGTGTGCGTTTCGGCGAACATCACCGCATTGAAACCCATCTCATTCCCAACGTGCTTAAGGTGCCACTTGGCCAGTCATCTCATTGTGAAATATTCGGCACGGATTATCCCACGCCCGACGGCACGGCCATTCGGGATTATATCCATGTGGTGGACCTTGCCCAAGCGCATCTGCTGGCTTTGGAACCCAGCAAACAGGGCTTTTACAACCTGGGCAACGGCGACGGTTACTCGGTCCGTGAGGTCATCAGAACCTGTGAGAAAATCACAGGGCAAAAAATTCCCGCCGTTGAAAAGCCGCGGCGACCGGGTGACCCGCCCCGTTTGGTGGCCTGCGCGGACAAGGCCCGTAAGGAGCTGGGGTGGACACCGCGTTTCCCGCGGCTCGATGACATTATTGCCGCCGCATGGACCTGGCACCGGCAACATCCCAACGGCTATTCGACCTGAAAATGAGAAAAAGGAAACATGAGGGAATTGCCGGGGTGGCCTGCTCATTTTCCTCAATCCGGGATAAGGCGGCGCTCTGATTGCCTGCAACGTGATTTTGCGGTTTTTTCAGGGCCTGTAAAACCGTCCATGTATCGTTTTTATAAAATGAAAGAGGAAATTATGGCACGAAGAAATCCTTCCTACACGCCTCCCAGCGAAGATGAAATCACTTGTCACGCTTTTGCCATCGTTGCGCGGGAACAACCCGACCTGGCTCGCCAAACCTGGCACGAAGCGGCAGTTCATCTCATTGCTGCCCGGAAACATGAAGCCGGTATTCTGTCGAGTCTGGAGGATACTCTTCCATCGCTTATGAATAAATGAGCCAGTCTGGCATTC
>CALJZV010000136.1 GCA_937983475.1 uncultured Verrucomicrobiales bacterium | reverse complement strand
CAATGAGCTGCTCGACAGGAAATTAAAGCACATCCGCGCCACCAAGGCCGAGGTGGTGGCCACGGGCAACCCCGGCTGTTTGGCGCACATCACCAACGGCGTCAACAAAAGCAAGCTGCCGGTGCGCATGGCCCATCCCATCACGCTCCTGGCGGAAGCTTACCGGCGCAGCGCCCAGTGATGTTCCGGTTCAGTCAGCTCCCATCGCAAGAAGCTTTCCCTCCCGCACCTCCCAGCGCTGCAACTCGCGACCCAGCTCGCGCGGCCAGTTTTCCTCCGTGCAGGTCATGAACACCTGTCCGCGCGCGTGGTGGGCGCGTTCCAGCAGCGGCAGAAAGCCCGCCCGGCGCTTGGCGTCCAGTTCGCCCATCACGTCGTCAATCAACAATACCGGCGGCGCGCCGTGAATGCCGGAAAGGTATTCCGCCTGCGCCATTTTCAGGGCGATTGCCAGAGTGCGCTTCTGGCCTTCGCTGGCATATTTCGCCGCGGATTTGTCGTTGAGCAGAAGCTGCACATCGTCGCGGTGCGGGCCCACTGTCGTCAGGCGGACTGCCCGCTCCCTTCCCCGGGATTGCGCTAGTTCGACGGCGAAGTCGCTCTTGACCGCAGGCTGGTACTCCAGCCGCAATTCCTCGGCATCGTGGGAAATGCGCCGGTAGGCCAGCCGCGCCAGGGGGGAAACTTTGGGCAAGAGCTCGCGGCGAAACTGCATGAGCTGGTTGCCCAGGTTCACGAGTTCCCGGGAAAAACTCTCCAGCGCGGTTTCGTCCACAATCGGGCGCTTCAGTAGCGCGTTGCGGGAACGAAGCGCCCGGGCGTAGCGCTGCAACAAGGGCAAATAAAGTGGATGGGTCTGCGACAAAAGCAGGTCCAAAAAGCGCCGCCGCATGCGGGCGGTTCCCTTGATGAGCTGAAGGTCCTCGGTGCAGAACACGACCGCCCGCAGGGTGCCCAGGTAATCGGACAGCTTGCGAACCGGTTGCGCGTCCAGCGCCAGCCGACGTTCGGTGGCCGACCAATACATTTTGATTTCGTGCTCGGCCTGGGCCTGGACGGTGGCCCCGACGAAATAGCCTTTCTGCCCGTGCCGGATCATTTGCGCGCCGCCGACGCCGCGGAAGGACCTCAAAGTGGCCAATAAATAAACCGCCTCGAGAATGTTTGTCTTGCCCTGCGCGTTGTTGCCCAGCAGCAAATGAAAGCCCGGCGCAAACGCCGTGTCGAGCCGGGCGTAGTTGCGGAAATCACGCAGTTTCAAATGCGCCAGATGCACGGAAGGAGGATTCAAGACTCGTCCCGGTGACGCGAGAAAAAAGCCGCTTCATAACCTGTCGGCATGGCGGGGCAAGGAAACCTGAATCGGCTTGAGAACATTAAATCGGAATGATAGCGTTTTGATATATGCCAGACTTGTTAATACGCGACATCCCGAAGGAAATCAGCGATGCCGTGGCGGAATTGGCCAAGCGCGAGAGGCGTTCAAAGGAAAAGCAGGCTCTTGTCCTGATTGAGCGTGGATTGGCCTTAAAGCCGCAGCCTCAAGGGGTGTTGAAGCTCGCCAAGGGAATCCGCTCCAGGTTCAAGCGCTCAGTGAGCCTGGAGGATATCCTTTCCGCCACGGAGGAGCCGCATTGATTGTCTGTGACACAAATCTATTGGTGGCCTTGGCAGTTGCCATGCCGCAGAGTCATGTTGCCGATGCCGTCTGGCAGGCAGATAGCCAATGGGCCACAACGCCTCTCTGGGAGAGCGAATTCAGGAATGTATTGGTTCACTTGATCAAAAAGAAAGTGGTGAGCCATGACGACGCGCTGGCGGCATTTCGTTTTGCCAGCGAGCGGGTGAATATTTACAACGTGTCATCGGGCTTGGTTCTCAAAATAGCCTTGGAACACAAATTGACGGCGTATGACTCGGAGTTCGCCGCATTGGCAGAGTGGCTGGATGTTCCTTGTGTTTCATGGGACAAGGATTTGATTCGCCAGGGGAGGGCCATGTCCCCGGAAGATTTTTTGAAACACTCCGGGGAGTAATCGCCAAGCAGGTGCGTCGGTCTGAAAAACAAAATGCCTTAAGCCGTTTGACGCTCCTGCACGATGAATGGGGCGAACTCGCCATGAAAGTGGGGCGGAATGCGCGCCTTCAGCCGGGTGCCCGTGCCGTTATATTTTCTTTCCACCACCTGTCCGACCTCATGGATCCGCGCCACGACGGCCGGTTTGTCGTGCGGCACCTCCAGTTCCACGAACTCACGGATGGGCCGCAGTTGGGTGCCAATCTCGGACAACAATTCAGGAATCCCCTCGCCGCTCCTGGCGGACACGGCGACGGCAGCGGGGAATTTCTCGTGAAACTTGCCCAGCAACTCGCGGTTCTCAAAGCGGTCAATTTTGTTGAAGACCATCAGCGTCGGTTTGCCCGCGGCACCGATTTCTTCGAGAACGCCGTTTACGGCCAAAATC
>CALJZV010000135.1 GCA_937983475.1 uncultured Verrucomicrobiales bacterium | reverse complement strand
GGGGGGGATGTGGCGGTGGTAGCGCGTGTGGGGGGGGCCGCGAGGGTGGGGTGTGGCGGCTGGCGGCGGCTGGAGCGGTGGTCCCGCGAGGTTGACGATGCGCACCGAGGGCGGGATGCCGTTGGAATGAAGCAGTTCGGCGATGGCCGAAGGAACCGTGTTCACCAGCGTCACTTCGCTTGCGGCAGGCAACGCGGGCAGGCGCAACGCGTTTTCAGCAAGGATGACTTTGCCGCCCTGGCACAACGTGACGAACAATTCAAAAACCGAGAGGTCAAAGCAGATCGATGTTGAAAAGAGAACGCCACCCAGATCCTCAGTGCTGAAAACTGTGCGCGCCCATTCAATGAAGGCCACCACGCTCCGGTGCTCGATGGCCACGCCCTTGGGGCGCCCCGTCGATCCGGAGGTGAAAAGCACGTAGGCCAAATCATTGGGGCCGGCGACGGACACGGGGTTGGCTGTGGCTTCCTTCGAGAGGTCCAGAGTGTCCACACACACCTGGCGCGTTTGGTGAGCAGGCAAAGTGTCCTTGAGCGAGGAGCGCGTCAGAAGAATCGGTGCTTGAGCGTCTTCGAGAATCCACTGAAGCCGCTCCTTGGGATACGCCGGGTCCAGCGGCACATACGCCGCGCCGGATTTAATAATGGCCAGCAGGGCCACGACCATGTCAACCGACCGTTCCATGCAGATGGCCACCAGCGTGTCGGGGCGCGCGCCCAAGGATTGCAAATGATGCGCCAGCCGGTTGGCGCGCCGGTTTAATTCCCCATAAGTCAGCCGCTCGCTCTCGAACACCAGCGCCGTTTCACCCGAGGATCGTTCCGCCTGCGCCTCGAACAGTTGCCCCACAGTTTGGCTGCGGTCGAAGTCCAGCGCCTCGCCCTGCGACAACCCCAACACCTCGTCCCGGCCGGACCCAGGCAGAAGCGGCAGCGTCGAGATCGCCTGGTCGGGATTGGCAGCCACGCTTTCCAGCAAGGCTTTGTAATGCTCGACCATGCGCTCAATGGTTCGGGCTTCATACAGGTCGGTGTTATATTCAGCGGCCACTAAAAGCTGGTTGTCCTCCTCTTGAAGAAAGAACGAAATGTCAAACTTGGCCGTGTCCGAAGGCAACTGATCCATGGACATTTCCAGACCCGGCAGCCGCAGCTCCTCCTTGGGCGTGTTGTGCAGGGCGAACATGACATTAAAGAACGCGTTGAAGTTCAGGTGCCGCTCCGGCTGCAACTCGGCCACCAGCACCTCGAAGGGAAGGTCCTGGTGCGCGAATGCGCCCAAGGCGGTTTCCCGCTCGCGCCGGATCAGTTCACGGAAGCTTGGGTCACCCGACAGGTCGGTGCGCAGGACCAGCGTGTTGACGAAAAACCCGATCATGCCCTCGGTCTCCGGCTGGTTGCGTCCGGCCACAGGCGTGCCGACCAAAATGTCCTCCTGCCCGGAATACCGGTGCAGCAGGGCCTTGAACGCCGCCATCAGTGAAATAAATAGCGTGGCATTCTCCTGCTGCGCCAACTGCTTGAGGGTGTCCCTGAGCCTGCTGGGAATCGCGCCAAAATGCATTGCCCCGCGGTGAGTTTGGATGGCCGGACGCGGACGGTCGGTCGGCAGTCCGAAGGACGCGGAGGCACTGTCGAGTTGCTTTTTCCAAAACCGGATCAGGCCGTCACGCGCGTCTCCCTGAAGCCACTCGCGCTGCCAAACCGCAAAGTCGGCGTACTGAATGGCCAGTTCCTCCAAGGGGCAGGGTTTGCCTTCGCAATAGGCCTGGTAAACCGCGCTGATTTCATTGAACAGCACGCTGACCGACCAACCGTCGAAAGCGATATGATGGATGTTCAGGAGCAGCACATGCTCCCGCGCCGAGAGGCGGAACAGTTGCGCTCGCAACATCAGGTCGCGCTCCAGGTTGAACGGCCGGTTGGATTCCTCGCGAGTCATGCGCTGGAATTCCGGCTCTCGCTCCGCCTCTGGGAGGCGGCTCAAGTCCACGAGCGGCATCGGCACCTGAACAGAGGGCGCAATGATTTGAACCGGCTTTCCCTCCTCGGAGGCAAAGGTCGTGCGGAGAGGCTCATGGCGCTCGACGATGGTTTGCAGCGTCCTGTGCAACGCCGCTTCGTGCAGTTGCCCCCGCAGGCGCAGCGCAAACACCATGTTGTAGGCGGCGCTGTTGGGCTCCAGACGGTCCAAAAACCAGAGGCGCTCCTGGGCAAAGGACGCGGGAAACGCCGAGGGATCCTGCTCAGGATTGGATGCGGGGTTTGCGCTGTCCACCTGCTCGGCAGTGGTTGATGAAAGCACTTCCATAATTGCGAAGGGTTGATTTTTAAAACAGTCCGCGTGATCCATCCCGGCGCAGCGCGCGGACAATTCCCGCAGGAAACCGCGCCGTCATATTTTCTCAAAACTACTGCGCCGGCGGCGCGGCCGGAGGACGCGCCTTGCGGGGCAGCGCCTTCAACGCCGGCGTCGCCGCTGCCGCAGTCCCTGTGGCCGGTTGCTTTTCAATGATCGCGCTCAGGTCCGCGATGGTCGGGGCCTCGAACAAATCCCGCAGGTTCACGGCGTCATGGCCGTGCTTGCGGATGCGCGACACGACCTGCGTGGCCAGCAGCGAGTGCCCGCCGAGTTCAAAGAAATTGTCATGAATCCCGACACTGCCGACACCGAGAACCTCCCTCCAGATGGCGGCCAGGGTCTCCTGTATCGGGGTTTGCGGCGCAACGCGAGTTGGCTCGTCAAACCCTGTTTCCTCGGGCGCGGGCAGCGCGGCCCGGTCCACCTTGAGGTTGGGCGTCAGCGGCAGGGCCTTCAGCGGGACAATCACCGCAGGCACCATGTAATCGGGCAGTTTTTGGCGAAGCGCCGCGCGCACCTTTGATGCCTCCGGCGGCGGTTCCTGGACGGGCACAATGTAGCCCGCCAGGCGGCGGTTGCCGTTGGGCTCGTCGCGCACCACCACCACGGCCTCGCGGACGTTGGGCAACTGGCGAAGGGCGGTTTCAATTTCTCCCAGCTCAATGCGGAACCCGCGCAGTTTCACCTGGTGATCCAACCGGCCAATGAAGGCGATGTTTCCATCGGGCAGATAGCGGGCGAGGTCGCCAGTGCGATAAATGCGGTCGTCAGGATCTTTGCTGAAGGGATGCGGCACAAATTTTTCCGCCGTCAGTTCCGGGCGATTCCAATAACCCCGGGCCAGTCCACGGCCGCCGATGCACAATTCCCCGGCCACACCCACGGGCACCGGCTGGAACTGCGGGTCCAGAATGTAGGCCTGTGCGTTGGCGATGGGCTTGCCAATCGTCACGATTCCGTAATCGGGCTCATTGCCTGTCCAGACATGACAGGTGGCATCAATCGTGGCCTCGGTGGGGCCATACTGGTTGGCAAGAACGGTATCAGGGAGGAGCGCCTTGCATTTCCGGGCCACTTCCGCTGCCAGGGCTTCGCCTCCGCAGGTGATGCGTCGCAGGCAGCGGCATTGCGCCAGGCCCGGTTCCTGAACCAGCGCGGCCAGTTGGGACGGCACCAACTGAAGAAAGGTGATTTGATTTGCGGCAATGAAAGCCGTCAGTTGCTCCGGATCGCGGTGCGCCTCCGGCCGGGCCAGATAGAGCCGCGCGCCGAAGCACGGCGGGGCCAGAAACTCCCAGACCGAAGCGTCGAAGCTGAATACGGTTTTCTGAAGGATCCGGTCCTTTTCTGACAACGGAAACTCCCGCTGGAACCAGAACAGGTGATTGCAAATGGCGGTGTGGGAGATCATCACACCCTTGGGCTGGCCGGTGGACCCGGAGGTGTAAATCACATAGGCCAGGTTCCGGCCTTTGGCGACGCGCTCGGGATTCTCCGCCGACTCCTGCTCAAACGCATCCCAGTCCCGGTCCAGGCAGAACACGGTCGCGGATTTTTCGGGAATGATCCCGGCATGCCGCGCCTGCGCGAGCACCACGGGCACCCGGGCGTCATCCACAAGGTATTTCAATCGGTCGGCCGGGTTGGACGGATCGAACGGCACGTAGGCCGCGCCCGCCTTGAGCACCCCGTGAATGGCCACCACCATTTCCAAACACGGTTCCATGCAGATGCCCACCAGCGTGTCAGGGGCGACTTTCATTTTCCTCAAGGCATGGGCCACTTGGTTGGCGCGCCGGTTCAGTTCCCGGAAGGTCATTTCCCTGCCCTCAAACACGAGCGCCACCGCGTCGGGCGTCGCCGCGACCTGCTTCTCAAACAACTCCGGGACGGTGATCTCCTCGGGGAATTCGGCGGTCGTCTGGTTCCACTCAATTATAATGCGCTCCTTTTCTTCCTCTGTTAGCAACGGCAGGGTGGTGACCGTTGCCTCGGGATGGTTAACAATGCCCTCCAGCAGGGTCAGGTACTGAGCCGCCATGCAATGGATGGTCTCGGCCTTGAAGAGCGCGGTGTTGTATTCCCATTCGCCCAGCAAACCTCCTTCCTGGCCGGTGAGGCTCAGGGTTATATCGAACTTCGCCACGCCTGTGTCCATGGGGATCGGCTCGACCTCCGATCCGGGCAAGCGCGGCGCAGGCGGCGCGCCGGGCAACAATTGAAACAGCGCCTGAAACAGCGGATTGTGCCCAGGGCTGCGCTGGACCTTCAATGCCTCTACCAGTTTCTCCAGGGGAACATCCTGGTGCGACAACGCGCCCAGCACGCGGTCGCGAGTCTGCCGCAGCAAATTCTGGAAGGTGAGGGTTTCAGGGAAATCCGCGCGCAGAACCACGGTGTTGAGAAAATATCCCACCAACTTTTCCGTCTCCACCTGGCTGCGCGCCCCAACGGGTGATCCGACCAGGATGGTTTCCTGTCGGGAGAGTCGGTGCAGCAGCGCCTGAAACGCTGCCAGCAGGGCCGTGAAAAGCGTTGTTTTCTCCCCGCGGCTGAGATCCTGTAGCGCTCCGATCAGGATTGGCGGCAGGGTGAAGAACACCCGATTCCCCGCAAAAGTCTGCCTTGGCGGACGCGGAAAGTCGGCGGGCAATTCGAGCAGGGGAAGATCGCCGGCGAGTTGCTGTTTCCAGTAATTAACCTGCACCTCGATCTCCTGGCTATCGACGCGCTGCCGCTGGCGGGCGGCATACTCGCTATAGCGCATGGGCAGTGCGGGCAGGGGCGAGGGCTTGCCCTCGGCAAACGCTTCGTAAAGGCGGCTCAGCTCATCGAACATCACGCCAAAGGACCAGTTGTCGGCGGCGATGTGGTGAAGCGAGAACAGCAGCCAATGTTCATTTTTCCCGAGACGCAGCACCGCGCACCGCAGCAACAGGTCCGAGGCCAGATTGAAGGGTCGGCACGCAAAGTTGTCCATGAACCGGTTGGCCTGCGCGCTTCGCTCAGGCTCCGGCAACCCGGACAAGTCCACCAGGGGCATTTCCAAGGCGGAACGATTTGCCATCAACTGCGCGGGCTTGCCGTCGCGCGGGACAATGTTGGTGCGCAGGGGCTCATGGCGCCGGACAATTTCATCCATGGCCTTGCGCATCACGTTGACATCCAGCGGACCGCGAATCCGAAATCCCGCCGGCATGTTGTAAAGCGCGCTGTCCGGCTCGAGTTGATCAAGAAACCAGATGCTTTCCTGCGCGGGGGATAGCCTGGGAGGGCCACTCGCGGGTCCGGACGCGGGCTGAGCCAGCTTGCGGCGGTTGAGCAGGGCCAGCTCGATGAGCGCGCGCTTCTCTTGGGAAATGGAGGCCAGAAGGCTGTTTTTGTTCATGGTGCAATGTCCTTCAGATTCGTGCATCCATTTGAACAGAGGTTTGCGCCTGAACGCCAACAACACCCTGCGGCTGCTCCGTGTCCTGGAGGGCCTGTTCCAATTCTCCCTCGGCCCGCCCGGTCACCAATAAGTCCAAAATCACCTCCGCCAGGGCGCGGATGGTGGGCGCGGCAAAGAGGCTTTGCAGCGGCAGTTCCACCCCCAGCCGCTCGCGCAGCCTCACTATCACCTGGATGGCAATCAACGAGTGCCCGCCCAGGTCGAAAAAGCTGTCCTCGACGCTGATGTTGTCGCGCTGGAAGACCTCCTTCCAGATGGCGGTGATCTCCGACTCCAGCGGGGATCGGGGGGGGGCTATGGCCTTGCTGTCCGAGTCGTTGAAGCACTCGGGCGCGGGCAGGGCTCTGCGGTCCACCTTTCCGCTGGAAGTGAGCGGAAACCGCTCCAGCACCACGCACGCGCCGGGCACCATGAAGTCTGGCAGCCGGCTTTTCAGATGCTCCCGCAGTTCTGCCTGCGTGGGTGATTGCCCGGCCTTGGGCATCACGTAGGCGACCAGCGTCTTGTCGCCGTTATTGCCCTGGCGCGCGACCGCCACTGCTTCACTTACGTTGGGGTGCTGACGCAGGACCGTTTCGATTTCTCCCAACTCAATGCGGTAACCGCGCAATTTGATTTGATGATCCCGGCGCCCAAGGCACTCGATCCGGCCATCGGGCAAATAGCGCGCCAGGTCACCAGTTTTGTAAAGCCGCGCTCCCCTCTCGCTGCAAAAGGGATTGGGAATAAATTTTTCGGCGGTCAGCTCCGGGCGATTCAAATATCCTTTTGCCAGCCCGATCCCGCCGATGTGCAACTCGCCCACGACGCCGACGGGCACCGGTTGAAGGCCCTCATCCAGAATGTAAACCTGCGTGTTAGGCAGCGGGCGCCCGATGGTGATCGGCTCGGCGCCGGGCTCGATCCGGGTTCCGGTGGAATAAATGGTTGTCTCCGTCGGGCCGTAAAGGTTCCAGAGTTCATCGCACCGCTTCAACAGTTCATCGGCCATTTCCCGGCTCAACGCCTCACCCGCCGTGAAAATGCGCAATCCCTTTTTGCCTTTCCAGCCAGCTTCCAGCAACAGCCTCCAGGTGGCGGGTGTGGCCTGCATGACCGTGGCTTCGCTGGCATTGACCAACTTCGACAACGCCACGCCGTCCATTGCCTTTTCGCGGCTTACCAGTGTGATCCGCCCGCCGGTGATCAGCGGCAGAAACAATTCCACGCCCGCGATGTCAAAGGTGATGGTGGTGACGGCGAGGAAATTGTCCGTAGCCGAAAAACCCGGACGCCGCGCCATAGCCAGCAGCAAGTTGACCACCGATTGATGGGTGATGGCGGTGCCCTTGGGCTTGCCCGTCGAACCGGAGGTGTATAGCAAATAAGCCAGTTGGCTGCTGGAGGATTTGCAGCCGATGGCGTCTTGCGTGCAATGTTTGACTGCGGCTTCCAGCGGCATCAGGCGCGCCCCGGTGGCGGGCAGCGAAGCAACCAGCGGCTCGGAGGCCAGCACCACGGCGGCCTTTGAGTCGGAGATCATTTCCGCAAGTCGCTCCCTCGGATAGCCCGGGTCAAGCGGCAGATAGGCGCCACCCGCCTTGAGAACACCCAGCAGCGCGGCCACCATCGCCGGGGAGCGCTCCGCGCAAAGACCGACCACTGTTTCCGGACCCACCTTCAGGTCGCGCAACGCGGCGGCCACCGCGTCGGCCTGCCCGTTTAATTGACCGTAAGTCAGTGACTTTCCCTCGAAAGTGACGGCCACCGCCTCTGGTGTGCGCGCGGCCTGCGCTTCGAACAGCTCATGCACGCATTTGTCACGCGGGAAACCCTGGTCAGTGGCGTTCCATTGAAGCAGGATTCGTTGCTTCTCCTCGGAGGAAAGCGGTGAAAACGTGTCGAATCGCTCCTTGGGATTCGCCGCCATGGCGGCAAGCACATTGGCGTAATGGCCGCACATCTCCCGAATTTGCTCCGGGCAGAGCAGATTGGGATCGTAATCAAAGTGCATCTGGAGCTGGGTCGAGGTGATGTCCAGCATGAAGGTGGTTAGAAGCGTCAGGTTGTTGGCCTCGAAATAATGCCCCTCCATGAAGCCCATGTTCCTGCAACCCTCGAGGTTCTTGTACACGTGGAAATGGACAAAATCGAACGCCGCCTCGAAGACCGGCTGGCCACCGTTGAGTTGCTGAATTTCCGCCAGTGGAAAGCGCCGGTGCGGCAGCATCTCCTGCTCGGCGGCGAAGGTTTGCCTGACCAGGTCCAGCCAGTTGCCAGGCTTGAGTTGAACCCTCAGCGGCGCGGTGTTGAGGTGCAGGCCGATCACCTTTTCGCCGTCAATGTCCTCAGGGCGCCCGTTGCAGACCAGTCCGCTAATGACATCGGTTTGGCCGTAGAGCAGGCTCATGACTTTCTGGTGCGCGGCCAGCAGCACGGTCTTCAGCGGCACGCCGGCGGTCTGCGCCAAATGCTTCAGCCCGCTGAGTATATTTTCCTCAAACTCGATTTCCGGCCCGCGCACCTGCTCGTGGCCGCCCTTGCGCATGGCCTTGGGCCAGCGCGGGAGCATCTGGATTTGCGCGCCACTCAGCTTCTCCTGCCAGAAGGCGCGGGTTTCCAAACTGGCAATGGCGGATTTTTCCAAGGCGATGAATTCGCGGTAATGCAGCCGAGGCGGCGCGATCGTCTTGCCGCTGCCCTCGCGCAGCGCGGCGTAATCCTGAAGCAGCTCGGTCATCAGGGCGGCCAGGCTCCAGCCATCCAGATAAACGTGATGGAAACTGGTGACCAATTGAAACACCTGGTCGCTCAGTTGTTGCGCGTGCAGGCGCAGTAGCGGAGGCGTGGTCCGGTCAAAGGCGTTGCGCTTCTCGGTGTCCACGTGGGCCACCAGTTTTCGCTCCTGCTCCTCAAGGTTTTCGCCGCGCAGGTCCTCGACGGTGATGGGAATGGTCGAGGTCTTGTGCACCAGTTGCATCGGCTCGCTGTAGCCGCTGATGTGAAACGACGTCCGCAGCGTCGGGTGCCGCTCCGCCAGGCGCGCGGCCGCCCGCTCCAGACAACCGCGATCAAAGGGCGCTTCGATGCGGAAGCTGAACACGTCGTGGTACACCGCAGACAGCGGGTTCAATTCGTTGTAATAGAACATTGCCACCTGTAGTTGCATCATCGGATAGGCGTCCTCCAGGTCCGGCGGGAGCTTGGCGCGATCCTCCGGTAAAATAAGGCAGAAGGGTTCCAGCAGATTGGCTGTAGCCTCAGGCTTGGCATCGGCCGCGCTGGCGATCTCCGCGATGGTAGGGGTCCGGAACAATTGCTGAAGCGAGCAATGCACTCCGCGCTGCTGGGAGCGGGAGAGCACGGAGATGCTGCGGATGGAGTCGCCGCCCAGCTCAAAGAAGTTGTCGTGAATGCCGACCTGGTCAATGCCCAGCACCTGGCTCCAGATGTCCGCCAGAATCTGTTCCGTCCGGCTGCGGGGCTCGACAAACGGGACCCGCATCTCCGGCCGGCTGCTTCCCGGCTCGGGCAGCGCCCTGCGATCAATTTTCCCATTGGGTGTCAGGGGCAGGTCCTCCATGCGAACAAAGGCCGAGGGAATCATGTACTCGGGAATCTTTTGAGCCAGATGTTCACGGAGTGCGTTGATGGACAGTGTGCCGTTTGAGGGGACGACGTACGCCACCAGACGCCCATCGCCGTCCTGGCTTTTGGAGGCAATCACAGTGCTGCCGCGAACGTCCGGATGCTGGTTGAGCGCGGCCTCGATTTCCCCCAGCTCGATGCGGAAACCGCGGATCTTCACCTGATGATCAATGCGCCCCAGGTATTCCAGTTCACCCTCGGCTGAGTACCGCGCCAGGTCGCCGCTGCGGTAAAGGCGCGCCCCGGGCTTGGCGGAAAAGGGATCGGCGATGAAACGCTGCGCGGTCAGCTCGGGCCGGTTGAGATATCCGCGCGCCACCCCGTCGCCGCCGACGAAAATCTCGCCCGGCTCGCCCTGCGGCACCTCCCGCAACTGGTCGTCGAGCAGCCGCACGGTCAGGTCGGGAATCGGAACGCCGATGACGCTCCCCAGCCCGTTTTCGACATCCTCGATCCGGATGGGCCGGTAGGTGGTGTGGACCGTGGTTTCGGTGATGCCATACATGTTGACCAGCAGGGGCCGCTCGTCTCCGTGGCGGTCAAACCACGGTCGGAGGCTTTGCAGTTCGAGCGCCTCGCCGCCGAAGATCACATAGCGCAGGCTGAGGTTTTTATTTTCCTGCGAGGAGGACTCGGCCCAGATCAGTTGACGGAAGGCTGAAGGGGTCTGGTTGAGCACGGTCACCTTCTCCTTCGCCAGCAGATCATAAAAGGCCGAGGGCGAACGGCTCACCAGATGAGGCACCACCACCAGGCGCCCGCCATAGAGGAGCGCGCCCCAGATTTCCCAGACCGAAAAATCAAACGCATACGAATGGAACAGCGACCAGACATCGGAGGCGTTGAACCCATACCAGTGATCGGTTTGCGAGAGCAGCCGCACCACATTGTGGTGGGTGACCTGCACGCCCTTGGGCTTGCCGGTGGAGCCGGAGGTGAAAATGATGTACGCCGCATTGTCCCCGGAGGCATTGGATTTCGGATTCTCTTTAGATTCGGCGCTGATGCGTTTCCAGTCGCGATCCAGGCAGATCACCTCGCCGGAAGAGTCCGGGACGGACGGCAGCAATTTTTCCTGCGTGACCAGAATCGGCGCCTGCGAATCCTCCAGCATGAACGCCAGCCGCTCCTTCGGGTACGCCAAGTCAATGGGCACGTAGGCGCCGCCGGCCTTGAGCACGCCGAGAATGGCGACAATCATCTCCAGCGAGCGCTCCAGGCAGAGCGCGACCGGCGTCTCCGGGCCGACGCCTCGTTGCCATAGATAGTGCGCCATGTGGTTGGCCCGCCGGTTTAATTCGCCATAAGTCAAATGACACCCCTCGCAAGTCACGGCAATAGCCTCGGGCTGCTCAGCGGCCTTGCGCTCAAACAGGTGGTGAAGGGATTAGGTCGGGCATCAAGTGATTGGAGTGCCAGGCGCGTGGCATCGAGCGCGACTTGCAAAGAGGTGTCCGCTGAGTGTGATCCGTTCATAGTCATATAAGTGTGAAGGCTGTTTGCGCGTTTGGGATGGATGCTTGTGCTGATTGGCGGCTTGGGATTTATTGCAAAAAATCTTCGGGGAAATTGCTGCCTCGCCGATGGGTGTTCCCTTGCGAAAGTGACAGCACCTCCACCATCACCTCTCGGGCTGCATAGCGGAAGGTGTTTGACTCTTGCATTCCCGGACAACATCGCATCCGGATTTGATGATGGATGTGTGATTAAAAAAATTCTTGTGCCGAGTCGCCGAGCTCTGAAATCTTTTTGGCCAAGGAGGGATAAGGGGCATTCGCAGTCGTCAGAATTTTTTCAAGGCTGCGACAATTCAAACGCTCAATATTGGAACACTCGATGGACTGCGTGTCTGTCTTTGCTTCAAGGCTGAGCGAGGACACCGGAGTTCCGCCCGAAACGAGCGCCTCTTCTCTTGGTCCACGTACGATTCTGACGGCTTATTCCATGAATTAGGCATTCAGATACACTGTTTTACCGTATTTAACGCCATCAGAGAAAGCAGGAGAGGGCTGGTACGGATTTAGCTTAGATGCCAGCCCTATGAGTTTGAAAAAATTGTTCTCATGTCTTCTGACACTTTTCACTTCGCTGCTCGTCATGCGGGCGGCAGAATTTTACGTAGCGCCTTCTTCGGTTCCCACAGGCAACGGCAGCATCACCAGTCCGTGGGATTTGCAGACCGCGCTGAATCATCCATCGGCAGTTAAGCCCGGCGACACCATCTGGCTGCCGGGCGGCACGCATCGCCTTTACAACCGCACGACCAAATTCATCAGCCAGCTTTCCGGCAAGTCCTCCGCGCCTAGCACGGCGCGCCAGTATCCCGGCGAGCGGGCAACCATTGACGGCAACATCCAGCAGATCTACGGCGGCTGGGTGAATTACTGGGGATTCGAGATCATGAATTCCCATCCCAACCGCTACACGGCGGAAACCGGCCCGTTTCCACAGGCGTGGTGGGTGCTCTACGACGGCAAGTACGTGGACCTGTGCGTCAGCGGGTTTGATTTGCAGGCGCCCAACGTCAAGCTGATCAACCTGATCATTCGCGATTCCATCGGTGGCGGCATCGGCGTCAACAAGAGCGCGCAGAACGCGGAAATCTACGGCTGCCTCTCCTATTACAACGGCTGGCAGGGCAGCGACCGCGGCCACGGCCACGGCCTTTACGGACAAAACGCCGCGCCGTACGTCAAGACGATCAAAGACAACATGTTCTTCGAGAACCTGGCGCTGGGCCTCCAGGCCACAGGCGGCGGGCCGGATCCGGTTGCCGACAACTTCAAAATCGAGGGCAACGCGTTCTTCATGAACAGCAACCTCTCATGGAACCATCAGGCCAATGTGCTGATCGGCGCTTTTCAGGGCCGCGCGCAGAACCCGTCGTTCATCAAGAACTTTGTCTATGACACGATGGGCAGCAGCTCGGATTCCAACATGGGCTACACGGGCGGCTCGGACAACGCGCAGATCAAGGACAACTTCTTTCACACCAGCGTGATGTTCTCCTATGACAACTACAACATGACGCTGACGGGGAACACGTTCGCGGGCGGCACAGTCAACCTGGACAAAACCAAGCACCCCAACAACAGCTACCTGTCGAGCAAGCCGACCTCCAACTTCATCTCAGTTCGCCCCAACCAATATGAGACGGGTCGCGCAAACATCGTCATCTACAATTACCAAAAGCTGAACACCGTGACGGTGGACGTTACCGGCATCGGCCTGATCCCGGGCGAGCAATACGAGCTGCGCAACGTGCAAAACTACTTCGGCGACATTATCACCGGAACGTACAACGGCGGAAGCATCAGCGTGCCGATGACCGGCCGCACCATTGCCAAGCCGGTGGGCCAGAACTTCAGCACGCCGCCGACCACCTTTCCCGACTTCGGCGCCTTTGTGATCATGAAGAAGAGCGGCGGCACAACGCCTCCTCCTCCGGTCAACACGCCCCCGACGATCACCAGCGTCGCCAATCAGACCATCAACGAGGACAACTCCACGGCCACGTTGAACTTCACTGTGGGCGATGCGGAAACCTCGGCCGCCAACCTCACGGTGACAGCCACCTCGTCCAACACCACGCTGGTCCCGGCCGCCAACATCGTTCTGGGCGGCAGCGGATCCAGCAGGACAGTGAAGGTGACGCCCGCAGCCAATCAGTTTGGCACGGCCACCGTCACGCTCAAGGTCAGCGACGGCGTCAACACCACCAGCACCAGCTTCGTGGTGACGGTCAACGCCGTGAACGATCTGCCGACGATCTCGGCCATCTCCGCGCAGACAACGCTGGAGGACACCGCCACAGGAGATATTGCCTTCACGGTCAGCGACGTGGAAACACCGGCGGCGAACCTCACGGTCACTGCCAGCTCATCCAATCAAACCCTGGTTCCAAATGCCAGCATCGCGCTGGGCGGCAGCGGTGCCAACCGCACAGTTAAAGTCACGCCCGGGCAGGATCAATTCGGCACGGTCACCATTACGTTGACGGTCAACGACGGATCGGCCACCGCCACGACGTCGTTCGTTCTGACGGTGACCTCCGTCAACGACGTGCCCACGATCACGAGCATCGCCAATCAGACCACCGCCCAGGACAAGGCCGTCGGCCCGATCAGCTTCACGGTCGGGGACGTGGAAACTCCCGCAGGCAATTTGATTGTCGCGGGCGGTTCCTCCGACCAGACCTTGGTGCCCAACGCGAACCTCGTGTTCGGCGGCAGCGGCGACAACCGCACCATCACGATCACGCCGGCCAGCGGCAAGTCGGGCACGGCGACCATCACCGTTTCGGTCAACGACACGCAGGCCAGCAAGAGCACGAGCTTCACGCTGTCCGTCACCGGCGGCACCACCCCCCCTCCTCCCAGCACCAACACAACGCACATCGCGTTTGAAGCCGAAGCCGGTTCCATCGTCTCCCCGATGGCCATTGTTACCGACACCCAGATGCCCGCGCGGCGCTATGTCTGGAGCACTGTGGCCAACTCGGGGACCGTGACCCACTCGGTGGATATTCCCAAGGCGGGCACCTATTACATGTGGGCCAAGGTGCTCTGCCCGACGTGGAAGAACGACTCGTTCTTCATCTCGGTCAACGGCGTGGAAGACACCTTTGACGCCGCCGAAGGCAAGGCTTCCCCCAACTGGCAATGGGCGCAGGTCAATGGCCGCGGTGGCAAGGGGCCTTTGACGCTCAATCCGCGCACATTCAACCTTGTCCAGGGCAAGAACACCGTCGTAATTCGCGGACGCGAAATCAACGCGGGCATGGACCGGATCATCATCACCAGCGACCCGAACTACGCTCCCGCTGAAGTAACTGCTGCTGCTGACAGCGTGACGGCGTATGCGGGCGCCGCGACGCAAATCCTGGCTGCGGACCTGTTGAAAAACGACGCCGCGCTGTTCAATGACACGCTGACCGTGAGTTCTGTAACCACCCCGGCCAACGGCACCGCAACACTGAGCGGCAACGCCATTAACTACACGCCCAAGGCCGGGTTCACCGGAACCGACAGCTTCAATTACACTGTCTCCAACGGGCAGGGCAGCACCAGCACCGCCAAGGTGACGGTCACCGTGCTGGCTCCAAGCAAGGTCTACATGGGCCTGGAAGCCGAAGCGGCGACCCTTGCCTCTCCGATGGCGGTGACCACCGACACTCAGGTAGCCACGCGCAAATTCATCGCGACGACCGCCGCCAACACCGGCACCGCGACCTACAACGTCGCCATTCCGAAAACCGACACCTACTACCTGTGGGCGAAGGTGCTTTGCCAAAGCTGGGTCAGTGACTCGTTCTTTGTCTCGATCAATGACAAGGAGGACGTCTTTGACGCCGCTGAGGGCAAGCAGTCGGCCAATTGGCAATGGTCCCTCCTCAACGGGCGCAACGGCGGCGCGCCGTTGACACTCAACCCGCGCGATTTCGACCTGACCCAGGGCGCACACACCATTGTGGTCCGAGGCCGCGAGATCGATGCCGGAATGGACCGGATCATCATCACCAACGACCGCGATTACGTTCCCAGCGACGTCACCGCCGTGGCGGACAATATGACTGCCAGCCCCAACACGGCCAAGCAGATCTCTGCCGCCAGCCTGTTGGCCAACGACATCGCTCTGTTCGGAGATCCGATGACCATCACCGCCGTGAGCGTGCCGGCCAACGGCACCGCCACCTTGAGCGGCACCACCATCACCTACACGCCCAAGGCCGGGTTCACCGGGGCCGACAGCTTCACCTACACAGTGAGCGACGGACAGGGCAGCACCAGTTCGGCCAAAGTCACGGTCACCGTGCAATAAATAAACGGGCCTGATTCAAGCCCTAGACAACGCGAGGTGCGGCGAGGATTAATCGCCGCACCTCTTTTTTGTTTCATCTCTTGGCGTTGTTACCCGCCTGAGAACCTTTTGAAGTCACCAAAGCCGCCGCCCCAGGGCGCGAAACCGCCTCACCGCCTCGGCGTCAGGCCAGGAATAATAGGAACCTTCGGCCAAATTCAATGCCAGGCGCGACACCTCGCCGCACTACATCCAGCGAATACCCGG
>CALJZV010000134.1 GCA_937983475.1 uncultured Verrucomicrobiales bacterium | reverse complement strand
CATGGCGATCACCATTCTCGGAACGGTGTTCCTGCTCGGTTTGGTGGTGATTGCGTTTTTGCCCGAGACCAAGGACCAACCGCTGCCGGAATGAATTTAAACTCACCAGGCGCGGGCGCGCTTGAAAGCCTGGTGCGACCGAAATGCCTCGGCGGCAAACACGTTGCTCTGCTGCCCTCGCGCCCGGTATTGGATCCGCACCAATTCGCTCAAAGGCGAAAAATCCCCATCGCTGCCCCGCGCCAACTGGCTTTTGTGGCAGGCCAGCATCTGCTCCTTCAGCGAATAATGCGCGGAAATATCCACGAAGAACTCCGGGGAAAATGAACTCATGGCGATGGTGTCCATCCACCAAAGCGCGGGTGGGGCGTCCATGAACGCGGACTTGGTTTTCACGCCCCGCGAGGCGCACGACCAGCTTGCCGCCTCGGCCAGCGTGGACGCCGCGCGATGGTCGGGATGATAATCCTCGGGCGCGTGCGCCAAAACCAGCGTCGGGCGGAACCGGCGGAATTGCTCGACCACTTTCAGCCGCTGCGGTTCACCATCCACCAGCGCACCATCCGGAAATTCACCAAGAAACAATTCGGCTCCCAGAAGTTTGGCGGCGGCGGCCATTTCCTTCCGGCGGACCGCAGCCAGGTTCTGGATCGGGCGGCTGGGCTGGCCTTTGTCGCCTTGGCAAAGGACGCAGATGCCGACCGTCGCGCCGTCGGCCTTGGCGCGGGCAAGCGTCCCGGCGCAGAGCAATTCGGCATCGTCGGGATGGGCCACCACGGCCAGAACCCGTTCTTGGGAAAACGTGAGTTTCATTTGACTGATAGCCAAGGGGTTGTTGGCAGCATTTGACAATTGGAAACTGAAATCAAGCGCGCGAGCATGAGGGCGTTACTTTGGGGCAGGGCGTGCCAACGTAAAAGAATTTTTCCCCCGCGAACGCGCATAGCACAAACATGCTATTGTCCAGATTCGAGATCACTGTATCGTTTTTTACCATTCCCGTGCTGATTTGACGCCAACCAGGTCGTTGATGTCTTTCTTCAGCCGGCAAACCAACAAAAACTATGAAAAAAACCTCCCTAGCACTCATCGCAGGCGCTTCTTTGTTTGTCGCCGCTGAGTTGACAGCCCAAACCGTGCCGGCTCCCCAGCCCACCATCTGCAACCGCGCCTGCTGGACCGCCCGCGCCAGCACCTGCACCACGTCGCTCGGTTCATTAACGCGCGCCATCATCCACCATACTGGCAACGCCAATGACTATCTGGTGACCACCATCAACGACTCCAAGTCAAAGATGCGCGGCACCCAAAACTATCACATGGACACGCAAGGGTGGTGCGACATCGGCTATCACTTCGTTGTGGACAAACTGGGCAATATTTTTGAAGCCCGCGTCGGCTCTCTTGGTGCCAGTTCCGGGTGGAAGCGCGGCGCGCATGACGGCGTGAACTCCAACAGCATGGGCTTCTCCTCGTTTGGCTACTATCATCCGCCGACAAGCAACCCGGTGACCACCGCGCTCCTCAACTCCATGTATGATGTAATCGCTTGGCGCATGCCCAGCGGCTGGTCGCCTTATGGCAGCGGTTCCTACGGCGGCTACACTGCTGGAACTCTCGACGGCCATCGCCGGGTGAGCACCTCGACCTGCCCTGGTGACGGATGGTGGACTTACATTACGGATGATTTCAATGGTGGCACGGTTCGCAATGCCATTGCCACACGTCGCGGTGCTTCCAGCGCGGTGATTGTGGATGGCGCGACCGGCGGGTCAGCAAGCTGGATCACCGCCACCTCCGCCACCGACAAGTATGGTTCGGACTATCGCTATCGCGGCACCGAGTCTGTTAGCGATGCGGTCACCTTCACCGGCAACCTGCCCAGCACCAAGACCTACTCGGTTTCGGCCTGGTGGTCCCAAGGCACCAACCGTTCGGCTTCCGCTCCTTATCTGATCGACCACTCCGGCGGCACCGCCACAGTGAATGCAAATCAGCAGGCCAACGGCGGCAAATGGAACGTGCTCGGCAGCTACAGCTTCGCTTCCGGCAACCGCACCGTCCGCCTCTCCTGCTGGACGACCACCGGCTTTGTCGTGATCGCCGACGCCGTGAAATTCGAATAAGTCAACCAGCCACTCTTACACGCAGACCTTGGGAGCAATCCCAAGGTCTGTTTTTTTGAGCCGAACGGGAGCAGCAGACTGCATCAGGCTGAAGCCGCATAGCACATACGTGCTATTGCCCTAAAACTGGAAGGTGTCATGTTTTCACACAATCCCGCGCTATCCCGGCATCAGCCTCGTGGTTGTTTTGCCATTTCCTAGCCGGCAACAAAAAAACAAAACGACCTATGTTAAAAAAAACCTACATGGCCCTGCTTGTCGGCACCTCGCTCTTTGCGGCTGCTGACCTGAAAGCCCAAACGACGCCTGCACCACAGCCGTCCATCTGTAATCGCGCCTGCTGGACTGCCCGCAACGGCACCTGCACCACGACAATGGCCGCGCTAACCCGCGCCATCATTCATCACACAGCCAGCTCTGCGGACTGGAATGTGACGACGATCAACGATTCCAAGGCTCGCATGCGCAGCCATCAGAATTATCACATGGACAGCAACGGATGGTGCGACCTGGGCTACCACTTCACGGTGGACAAGCTGGGCAACATCTTTGAAGGCCGGAAGAATTCCATGACCTCGCTGATCAAAGGCACCCACGCCGGTTGCGGCAACACCGACACCTTCGGATTCACGTTCCTGGGCTATTGCCATTCGCCCTACAATCAGGATCCCCCGGTGGCCATGCAGAACGCCATTTATGACGTCATCGCTTGGCGCATGCCTGCGGGTTGGAATCCTTATGGCGCTCGGACCACCTACTCGGGCAGCCTGAACGGCACCGCCGCGCCGGTGGATTACCACAAGTGGGTAGGCGCTTCGGGAACCAGTGGATGCACCACCACCTCCTGCCCGGGTGACATCGTCATCAACACATATATCACCCAGA
>CALJZV010000133.1 GCA_937983475.1 uncultured Verrucomicrobiales bacterium | reverse complement strand
GGTTGTCGTGGCGCCAGCGGGCCTGGTCGCCCTGGGCGCTTCTGGGGACGGCGTGGCGGGGGCCGTCCTGCTCCAACCGGCCGGCGCTTCGGCCTTGATGAATTTCACCTGGCAGGAGCCGCAGCCGAGTTCGCTTAATTTGGTGTGCAGCAGCGCGTGGTTGCGGCTGTTGTCCACGAGGCTGATATGGTCGGCAAATTCAGGGTCAAAGCCAATGGTCAGCACATTTTTCTCAAAGGACACCGGATGCGCCTCCAGCAGGTAGGACTTAATGAACGGGCTGGCGCGTCCAGCCGCCTCAATCAAATCGGCCCACAGTGTTTTCAAGTCAACGGATGAGCTGCTTTGGGAACCCACCGTTGGCGTAGCCGGAGCCGGTGCGGCAGCGGGAGGCTTTGAGGACGACGCCTCCAGCCTGAATGCGGATGGTGGCGGCTCGGTTTTTGTGGCGACCAATGGAGCAGGGGCGCCTATGGGCTTTGACGGATCCTCGCCGCGCAATTGCTGCAACTGTTGCAAAACGGCATCAAGGCTCACAGCATTGCGGGCTTCAATGACCTTGAGCAAGGTGACTTCGACAAAGGTTTTCTTGGAGGCGGCATCCCGGAAGCGCCATTCTGCGTCGGTCAACACTTCCAGAATGCGGCCTAATGCTTCGCTCCGGATTTTGGCCGACTGTTGCTCCAGGGAAGCCATTTCGGCTTCGGAAATTTCAAGCAGGGATTTGTCACCCTTGGAAATCTGGTAGAGGAGGACATTGCGGAAATGGCGCAGCAGATCGCTCAACAGGCGTCCGAGTTCCTTGCCTTGGCGGGTGAGGGCGTTCAATTCGCGTAACGTCGCTTCGATGTTGCCCTCCAAAAGGTGTTCGCTCAGGGCCAAAACCTGACTTTGCGCGGTCAGCCCGAACATGGAAAGCGCGTCGGCTTCGACAATTTTGGTCCCGCAAAAACTGATGAGCTGGTCGAGCGTGGACTCGGCGTCGCGCATGCCGCCATCGGCGCCGCGAGCGATGGCAAACAGCGCAGGTTGTTCGATTTCGACGCCTTCCTTGCGGGCAATTTCTCCCAGATGCTCGACAATCAAAGCGGTGGAAATCCGCCGCAAATCAAACCGCTGGCATCGCGACAGGATCGTCGGAAGCACCTTCTCCGGTTCGGTGGTGGCGAACATGAACTTCACGTGGCCCGGCGGTTCCTCCAGCGTCTTGAGCAACGCGTTGAAGGCCTCCTTGGTGAGCATGTGAACTTCGTCAATGATGTAGATCTTGAACCGCGAGGTGGCCGGGGCGTATTTGACCGTCTCCCGCAGTTCGCGAATCTCATCAATGCCGCGGTTGCTGGCGCCGTCGATCTCAATGACATCCAGCGAGCGCCCTTCGGCAATTTCCCGACAGCGCGGGTCGTTGTCGTCAAATTCCACCTTGGGGCCGTCGGTGCAGTTGAGGCACTTGGCGAAAATGCGCGCAATGGTCGTCTTGCCGGTTCCGCGCGGGCCGCAGAACAGGTAGGCGTGGGCGATGCGGTTTTGTCTGATCGCGTTGGACAGGGTCTGGGTGACATGCTCCTGCCCGACCACGTCGGCAAACCGCTGGGGGCGGTACTTTCGCGCTATGACTTGATACGACATGGAAACAGCAAACAACGGCGGCAGCTTTCAATGGCCCTTAGTTTTGACGCCGTCATTGGTTAAATGAAAAAAATGCCAGGGTGACCACGGCGGCTGCGGAGCAAACTGCCGTTGCTGCATTCCTGCCCTGGCGGGGTTCGTAAGTCCGCACTCCATGGGCCCTGGCAAAATCCGGCCACAAGTTAAGCGTCCTCCCTCGCACCATCAAGTTTTATCCCGGCTTTGAGTTTCGACCGTCCTTGGATTATATTAAGTTATGAGAACTTTAGTCACTTTTAACGAGCGGGACAAAGCCGAGTCTGTCAAGAGCAGACTCGTCAAGGAGGGAATTCACGCCGAGGTTTATGACGAGTCCAAACTTCAGAAATTCTGGTTTTTCTCCGAGCCGCTTGCCGGCGAAAAGGTGCGTGTGGAGGAAAAGGATTTTGATCGAGCCAGGCATTTGCTTGAGGGAATGGATGCCACCGAACACGTCCTCAAGGATGCCGTCAAATGCCCTGAATGCAGTTCCTCCAACGTCGAATATCCGCAGTTTACCCGCAAATTCATCACTCCAACTCTGGTGGAAATATTTTGCACTACAGGCCTGATGGAAAAACGATTTTACTGCCAGGATTGTCATTTGACCTGGACCAAGGAGCCAGAGTCCCCACCGGCCAAATGGGGTGGTGAGGAACTCGACATCCTGGGATGGCGGCGCAAACCCAACAAGGCGAAGTGACCCAGGGGTTATTTCCTCATCGGTGGATGTGGTCGGCCGCAGGAGCAAGTCGTCGGGGAAAAGTTGTTTTTTGCTTCTGGATCGTAATTCAACCACGGCCCCATCCAGCGCTCCACCTCTTGCAATGTCATTCCTTTGCGAAGGTGATAATCTACCATCTGGTCGCGGTTTAATTTTCCGACGGCGAAATATTTCGATTCCGGATGGGAAAAATAGAGGCCACTGACACTGCTGCCCGGCCACATGGCGCAGCTTTCGGTGAGCTTGATCCCGGTGCGATTTTCCACGTCCAGCACGTCCCAGAGAATGCGCTTTTCTGTGTGATCCGGGCAGGCCGGATAGCCCGGAGCGGGCCGGATGCCGCGATACTTTTCGTCAATGAGGTCTTCGTTGGACAGTTTTTCGTCCGTGCCATAACCCCATTCCTCGCGAACGCGCTTGTGAAGAAATTCCGCGAATGCCTCTGCGAGTCGGTCGGCCAGTGCCTCAGCCATGATGGCGTTGTAGTCGTCGTGCTCAGCTTTGAATTTTTTGACCAAATCATCAAGCCCGATGCCCGCAGTCACAGCGAAGGCGCCGAGATAATCAGGCGCAAATGCGCCGCCCTTGGGTGCGACAAAGTCGGCCAGACACAGGTTGGGCTGACCTTCAGCCTTTTCAATTTGTTGACGGAGAAAATGGAATGTTGCCAGGGGCGTGCGGCGCGATTTGTCGGCGTAGATTTCCACGTCGTCACCGACGCTGTTGGCCGGGAAAAAACCGTAAACCGCCCTGAGGCCGAGCAAGTTGTCGCACACGATTTTTTCCAGGAGCAATTGGGCGTCCTCGTAGAGCCTGCGCGCCTGTTCCCCGTATTTTTCGTGCTGCAAAATGGCGGGATAACGCCCCCTCAGCTCCCAGGTATGGAAAAACGGCGACCAGTCAATGAAGGGAACCAGTTCCTTGATGGAGATTGTTCCGCTTATTTTTTCATAACCTGAAGAGGGCGTCTGAGAGGAAAGCACGCGACTCCCTATAAACTCCGGCTTGGCAGGGCTGCATGTGTTCCAGTCAAACTTCAATGACCGGCTGCGGGCGTCTTGGATGGAAATCAGATTGGCTTTTTGTCCGGCATGGGTGTTGCGGAGCCTTTCGTATTCGGATTGCAGCGAATTGACAAAGTCTCCCTTTAGTTCGTTGCTGATCAGGCTGCTGACCACAGGCACAGCGCGGCTGGCGTCGAGCACATGCACCACGGGCTCCTGGTAGCCGGGAGCAATCTTCACTGCGGTGTGGACCTTGCTGGTGGTCGCGCCGCCAATCAGCAGCGGCATCTTGAATCCCTGGCGCTCCATTTCCTGCGCGACATGGGTCATTTCATCGAGCGAGGGGGTGATCAAGCCGCTCAGGCCGATGATGTGAACCCCCTCCTTTTTGGCGGTCTCCAAAATTTTCTCGCACGGCACCATGACGCCCAGGTCAATGACCTCGTAGTTGTTGCAGCCCAGCACCACGCCGACAATGTTCTTGCCGATGTCATGGACGTCTCCCTTCACAGTGGCCAGCAACACCTTGCCCTGCGCCTGAACAGACCTGCCTTCGGCCGCCATCGCGGCTTTCTCGGCTTCCATGAACGGCGTGAGATAGGCCACCGCTTTTTTCATGACGCGCGCGGACTTGACGACTTGCGGCAGGAACATTTTGCCCGAGCCGAAGAGGTCGCCCACGACGTTCATTCCGGACATCAGTGGCCCTTCAATAACGGCCAGGGGCCGGCCGAGTTTTTGGCGGGCCTCCTCGGTATCCTCGTTGATGTAAGCATCAATGCCTTTGACCAGCGCGTGTGCGAGACGCTTTTCGACGGGTTCGCCGCGCCATGCCTCATCGGCCTTGGTTTCAGCGGTGGTGCCGGTGGACTGTTTCTTCAGTTCCTCGCCAAAGGCCACCAAGCGCTCGGTTGCATCCGGGCGGCGGTTGAGCAGCACATCCTCCACATGCTCCAGCAAATCCTTGGGAATCTCCTCGTACACCTCCAGCATGCCGGCGTTGACGATACCCATGTCCAGTCCGGCCTTGATGGCATGAAAGAGAAAAGCGCTGTGCATCGCCTCGCGCACGACATTGTTTCCCCGAAAGGAGAATGAAATGTTGCTGACGCCGCCAGACACTTTGGCGCCAGGACACATGTGCTTGATCCGGCCGATCGATTCGATGAAGTTCACCGCGTAGGCATTGTGCGTTTCGATTCCGGTCGCCACCGTCAGGATAT
>CALJZV010000132.1 GCA_937983475.1 uncultured Verrucomicrobiales bacterium | reverse complement strand
GTCAACGCTGAAAACCCGGCCTGATGCACCGAGCGCACAATCAAAAAAACAATCGCGCCGACAGAAACAGTGCCCAACCCGGCGGTCACCAGCTTGATTTTGCGCCGCTCCTCCTCCTTCAGGTCGAGCAGCATGATGACAAACAGGAACAAAACAATCACCGCGCCTGCGTAAACCAGAATCTGTACCGCCGCCAAAAAGAACGCATGCAGCAGCACAAACAATCCGGCCATGCAGACAATGGTCATCACCAGGAACATCGCGCTGGTGACCGGGTTGCGGCTGACAGGATTGGCCACGACCATGACACCGCACAGGACAGTCAGCGCGGCAAAAATGTAGAAGGCAATGTCAGCGGCGCTCATTTGTTCTTCCACTTCCAGATTTTGTCCTCGTGAACGCCGCCCAGCGCGAGAAGCTTTTCCTTGTTGAAAATCATCTCCTTGCGGCTTTCGCCATTGAGCGAATAATCCTTCATGAGAAAAATGGCTTCCTCGGGGCAAACCTCCTGGCAGTAGCCGCAGAAAATGCACCGGAGCATGTTGATCTCAAATTCCTTGGGCATCTTCTCCGCAGCGGGGCGGTCCGCAGCTTGTCCATCGGGGCCTGGAGGCGTGATTTTGATCGCCTTGGGCGGGCAAACAAACTCGCACAACTGGCAGGAGACACATTTGGTGTTGCCCTCGGGGTCCTTCACCAGGTAGGGCGCGCCGCGATACCCCTCGGGCACAACCCATTTCTCCTCGGGATACTGCATGGTCACTTTTTTGCGGAAGAAATGCCGCAAGGTGACCTTAAACCCGCCGATGATGGCCGGCAGGTAAAGCCTCTCCCAAAAACTCAGTTCTTTGCGTTTGACGATCATTCTAAATTTTCAAAATGTTCAGGTTTCAAATTTCAAATGCGCTTGATCTGGAATTTGAAAGCCGGGTCAGCTTTTCACCCAAAGCACCACTGCCGCGACCAGGATGTTGGCCAGCGCCAGCGGAATGAACCGGCGCCACCCCAGGTCCATCAACTGGTCATACCGGAAGCGCGGAAGCATCCACCGCACCCAGATGAACAGCCCCAAAAACACCACGACTTTGCCCAAAAAGATGCCGATGTGCGCCAGCCCCATGCCAATGCTTGTGGCCGGCTGGTCCAGCCCGGCAAACGGCAGCGTCCAGCCGCCGAAAAACAGCACCACCATCATGGCAGAGGCGGCCACCATGTTGCAGTATTCGCCCATGAAAAAGAGCGCGAATTTCATCGAGCTGTATTCGGTGTTGTAACCGGCAACCAGCTCGGTTTCGGACTCCGGCAAATCAAAGGGCAACCGGTTGGTTTCCGCAAAGGCGGACACCAAAAAAATGAAGAAGGAAATCAACGCCACCGGCCAGAGCACGTAGCTCATCGCCGTCTGTTCCTGGGCAAAAAACGGAAACGCCAGCCATCCGTGCTTGGCCTGATAGGCGATGACTTCGCTCAGGTTCAATTGGCCGACAATCAAAAAGACCGGCACCACCGACATGCCCATCGCGATTTCGTAGGAAATCATCTGCGCGCTGGAGCGAATGCCGCCCAAAAACGGATACTTGGAGTTGGAGGCGTATCCTGCCAGAACGATGCCGTAAACGCCCAGTGAAACGATGCCGAAGGTGTAAAGAATGCCCACGTTCAAATCGGCAATGACCATCTTCTGGCTTCCAAGGTAGGAGCCAAAGGGAATCACCGCCAGGACAACGAAGGCCGGAACCATCGTGATTGCCGGTGCCAGCCAGAAGTATACTTTCCTCACATAATCCGGCGTGAAGTCCTCCTTCAGCAGCGACTTTAGGCCGTCCGCCAGCGGTTGCCAGATGCCCAAGCGTGTCAAAAACGGCCCAATCACCGGGATGGATCCGATCAACGGCAACGCCACGCGATTGGGACCAAGGCGGTCCTGGATGGCGGCGGAAATTTTGCGCTCAGCCAACACGGAGTACGCCACAATCGTCAGCACCACGGCAAAGACGCCGACGACCTTCAGCAAACTAAAAAATAAGAATTGCGTGTCCATCATTAAAGTCATAGCGGCACGGTCACGCCTTGGTCTCCCAACGCCGCCCAGGTTAATTCGTTGAACGCAGGAACGTCCTTTGCCATCTGGTTGAACAATCCTTCGATGGTGGCGGGGCCGGTGCGGCCGGTCACTCCTTCAACCAGTTCCTTTAAAAATTCCCATTCCGGTCGCGCTTCGCCCGGGCCTTCCATCGCCTTCATGAAGCGTTGCACCCGTCCCTTGACGTTGACGAAGCTGCCGCGCTTTTCGCCATGGGCGCACCCGGGCAAAAGGATATGCGCCAATTCGGTGGTCTTGCTCGGCAGAATGTCGCTGACAATCAGGTTGTCGAGTTTCTGGAGCAGTTCCGCGCCAATGCCGTGCCTGGTCACGTCCTCGCCAATCACAAGGAGCGTGCGAATCTGGCCGGTGCGGATGCCGTCGGCGATTTTGGGCAAATTGGAACCCATCTGTTGCGGCGAAATGCCGATCAATCTCGCGCCGGTGCTGTTGGGATTGCGGTCCTCATGGAGTAGTAAACGATCGCTCTCACCTGTCCGGGGCACTGAGTCGGTGATGGCGCCAAGCTTGTCGGCCATCTTCTTAATTAAATAAAGCTCCTCATTGGTCTGCCGCGCCGACGCCACGATCGCCACCGAGTCTTGCGGAGCCTTGTTCAACACGGCGAGAATCGCCTTGACGGCCTCCAGCCAGACCTCAGAAGGGATTTCACCTTTGAACCGGGAACCCGCCACCTTGGACAACCGGTCGGGACGGTTGATCCATTTGTAGTTCAGGCGGCCGTAATCACACATCCAAGTCGAATTGACGGCGTCGTTTTCCCGCGGCTCGTACCGGTACATTTTATTTTCCCGCGAGCCGATAATGGTGTTGCAACCGGTGCCGCAACTGGTGCAGAGGCTCTTGGTTTCCTTGAGAAACCAGACGCGCATCTTGAAACGGAAATCCTTCGAGGTCAGCGCGCCCACCGGGCAGATGTCCACGGTGTTGAGCGTGTAATTGTTGTCAAACTGCGTGCCAGGATACGCGGCGATGGTGTTATAGCTGCCCCGGTTGACGATGCCCAACTTGTCGTCGCCGACGATGTCCTTGGTAAAGCGGATGCAGCGGGTGCAGAGAATACAGCGCTCATCATCCAGCATGATTCGGGGGCCGAGGTCCACCTGCTTGGGCTTGTGAACCTTCTCTTCGACAAAGCGGCTGGCGGACTTGCCGTAGTCCACCGAGTACTCCTGCAATTTGCATTCGCCGGCCTGGTCGCAAATCGGGCAATCCAGCGGGTGATTGATCAGGAGCGATTCCATGATCGCCTCGCGCATCTGTTTGGTCGCGGGCGAGCTGGGATAAAGCTCCATGCCGGGTGTGATGGGCGTGGCGCAACCGATGGCGCCGCGCGGGGTTCCCGGCTCGTAAGGCAGCACCGACTTGGCAATCTTGGGCGTGCCGTCCTCGTTGAGAACAGGCTTGCGATCCGGACCCATCATCGGGGTGCCAAACTCCACCAGACACATGCGGCAATTACCGGCCACCGGGAGCTTTGGATGATAGCAATAATGGGGAATTTCCACGCCAGCCAGCGCGCAAGCCTGGAGCATGGTGGTGGGCTGAAGCTTGCCCTGCCAGTCCGGCATCATCTTGGGCACTTCAATTTCCCGTCCGTCCACCTTGATTTTTATTTTCTCAACAGGCGGCGGCGCGGGCTTGGATTCGGTTGTCGTTGGATTCGACATGGAAATTAAAGCTTCTATTTCGAACTTGTCTCAACCATTCACATTCTCTGTATCCAAGAATCAGGCCGTCGGCTCAAGTGCATGACTGCAAGGATTTGGATGCGGTCGGGCAACTCGCGATAAAGCAGTCGGTATGGAAACGGTTGAATCCAATAGCCCCGAACCGGCTTTTCAAAATAAGCCCACATTTCAGGGTTGCGCTGGATTGCCGATGTTCCGTTTCGGACAGCGTCCAAAAAGTCTCTCCCAAGTCCTGGTTGTTGTTCATCATAGTAGTGAGCGGCTTCGGTTAGTTCAGCCTCCGCCACGCTCAAAAAAGTTATTTGCTTCACTTTGATTTCCGATACGCATCGCGCAACACACCGGCTGCTTCACGCTCGGTGAGTTTTCCTTCGTCGAAAGCCTTGCTTCGGTCGAGAACCTCCTGTTTCCAAGCCGCTTCGATTTCAGGTGATCCCGCTTCCTGCTCCAAGCTGACAAGCAGTTTGTGGACGAGCTCAGCTCTCGCTCGCGTCGGCAGAGAAAGAGCCTCGATGAATACTGTTTCGGTCGCGCTCATAAGGAGTAAGGAGTTCGATAATAAATTCACATGTTTGGGCTCGCCGCGATTTTCATTTCGCTTGAAGGCCCGGCCCCCTTGGCGCGCGCCTCGTCCGCGGCGCCCTTGCTTTCAAAGTCCTCTTTGAACTTCTTCACAAAGCTCAACACCGGCCACGAGCAGGCCTCGCCAAACGCGCAAATCGTCCGACCCTGGATGTTCTGGGCGATGTTGAGCAGGTAATCGGCGTCCTGCTTGCGGCCATGACCGTGGGTCAAACGATGCAGCGCCTTGCTCATCCAGAGCGACCCCTCGCGGCAGGGCGTGCATTGGCCGCAGCTTTCGTGCGCGTAAAATTCGGAGAGATTCGCAAGCGCCTCGACGATGTCCGTGGAATCGTCCATGACAATGATCGCGCCCGAGCCGGACATCGTGCCGGCCTGCTGAAGCGAGTCAAAATCGTAAGGCAGATCGAGCATGTCGGTTTCCACTTCGGTCATGCTGCCGTCGGCGTTCTTTTTCTTGAGTTTGAATTTCTCGCCCGCCTTGAAGACTTTGGCCGAGGAACCCCCGGGAATGATGGCCTTGAGCTTGCGCCCGTCGCGCAGTCCGCCGCCGAATTTCTCATGGAAGATCAGCTCGCCCAACGTGGCCTTGCCGACTTCAATTTCGTAATAGCCGGGCTTTTTGACCTGCCCGCTCAGGCTGACAATCCGGGTGCCGGTGTTGTTGGGCGTGCCGAGCTTGGAATAGGCGTCGCCGCCCAGTTCCACGATGTGCTTCACATGGCAGAGGGTCTCGACGTTGTTGACGATGGTCGGGCACATGTAAAGGCCGAGCACTGCCGGAAAATATGGCGGCTTGATGCGCGGATAGGCGCGCTTGCCCTCCAGCGACTCAATCAGGCCGGTTTCCTCGCCGCAAATATAGGCGCCCGCGCCGCGATGCACCCAGATGTCCAAATCATACCCGGTGCCGAGAATGTTCTTGCCCAAAAAATTCTTCTCGCGGGCCTCCTTGAGCGCCCGGTTGAGAATCTTTGCGCCCTCGACGAACTCGCCCCGGATGTAAATGTAGGCCAGCTTCACATCGTTGGCGTAGCAGGAGAGGATCATCCCCTCGATGAGCTGGTGCGGGTCCTTGTAAATGATCTGGCGGTCCTTGAAGGTGCCCGGCTCGGATTCGTCGGCGTTGCAGAT
>CALJZV010000131.1 GCA_937983475.1 uncultured Verrucomicrobiales bacterium | reverse complement strand
TTTGTGGGGGGGCTGACCCCAATCCTGAAGGGATTGCAGAAATTAGCCCCGGTGTTGCGCTGGGCAGCGCAACCCGGGGAACACGTTCCTATCGAAACTCTCAATGGCGGCTGCCGCGAGCGAAGCGAGTTTCACAATTCGTAAACCACCAACGTCGCATTGCAACGCCGCACACCTGCGGCCACTCCGTAGCTCTCTGCATGTGTGTGTCAGCTCCGCACAGGCCGCGAGAGTGGCGGCGAATGCATCTGTCGCGCCAGCCCCCAGTGGCCGTCCGCAAGGACCAGGCGCAACAGCAGGGGGCTGTCACGCCAGGTGCTTCGCCGTGGAATCGAAGGCGCTATCGCGCAGCGCGGCCCGTGCTCCGCAAAAGTGATGACACACACATACAGAGAGCTACTACGTTACATTCGCGTCCGCTGGCAGCGCTTGCAGGGTCGCATCAGCGCGCACTACTTCCACCACGTCACCCAGCCCGTCCAGTTCTGGCTCGGCTGCGGTTGCCCGTCGGGGTTCCGCCCTCAGTTGCCCTGGTGGCAGCCGCTGGTTTGGCGGTGGCTCGTCGTCACCGGTTGGGTGCGGCCATCGCGCCGTCGCGAGTATCCAGTCTGAGCCGTTCCGCAGCTGTCTCCGCGCCTGACCGCGCAACCACAATGATGGCATTTGTGTCGGAGCTACGACAACGGGTGAAAATTCCTTCCCACAGGGCGAAACTTACCGGACACTAAGAATGTTGTCGCCCTTAACAATCACGATTTTCGCACCATACCATGGATTGAGCATGATTAAGGTCAATGGCACGTGTGTTGCAACAAGGCGAGTCGATGAACACAAACACATCTCAACAGCAAAACGGACTCGGCGGCTCGCGTCTCAACTACCTTAACCTTGCAGGCGTCGGCGGTTGGCACTTCGCCATACATGGTGTCGGTGCTCAACTCAAGCCGTATCGCGATTATCTGCGCGCAGCCATCAGAGCGGCGGAGTGGACGAAGCCCCGGCTTGCCTGGCGCACAGCCAATGACGAGGAGGTCAAGGTCTTCATCGCCCGCTGGCGGGAACGGCACGCAGAGAAGCATCGCCGCACCCCTTCACGGCAGCGGGGGCACAAATGGCCTGTGGGTGATGAATCGCTTGTAGAGCAACCACCTACCGACCGTTGGATCGTGTTGGAAGCTCCGCCAGACCGCCCAGAGGAATCGGACGAGACATTTGACAGCTTTCTCGACGCAAAAGAAATCTACGACACGGAGAAATGCACGGAAGCTTCACGCATTCGGAAAGTGGATTATGACCGAGAGGGGCGTGCGCTCTTACTCGAAGATCTTCCTGCACCAGTCGAAATGTCCGGTTCGGACAACGGCGAACCAATCCTGCAAAGCCTGATTTGGTTGCGCTCGGACACCTACGCTTTGAAGCGTCAAGAGAATGCCATTTATACTTTGGACAACGCGCCCGCCCAGCGGCACGCCCCGTTGACCCGGCTCATGGTGAGCCGCCCGGACTGGCCGGTCGCTAAACCTGCAGAGCTGTCAGAGGAAGAATGGACATTCCTGCGCTCGCCGGAGGCAAACAGTCCGTTGCGCGACGGCACGGATGAACAGCGACGCTTTGTGGAGATGGCGCTTGGAACGCCCGACTTCGCACTGTTGGAAGGCCCGCCCGGATCGGGCAAGACCACGGCCATCTGTGAGTTCATTGTGCAACTGGCCCGGCGGGGAAAAAGGGTGCTACTGGTCGCATCCACTCACGTTGCCGTGGACAATGTGCTGGAGCGCCTCTTGGCCTGGCAGGATGAGCGTGGCACGAATGAAAAGCTTGTCCTTCCCGTCCGCATTGGCGACGAAGGCAAGGTCACTTCCGACGCAGTCGAGCCGTGGTGTTACCAGCGGTTGCTGCGGACATGGCGGGAGCGACTTCAGAACTTCCTTGAACAAACTGATCACGTTGACACTCGCGGCGACGCGGCTCGTCACATGCTCCTGCAGGCCCTGCGCGAGCGCGGGGAGAGCGGCGGCTCAGCCATCAGCAATCTGATTCTGGAGTCCTCGAATCTCGTCTGCGGCACGACCATCGGCATCCTCCAACATCCGGCCATCAAGGCCATCAAAGACGGTGTGGCGTGCGAGCCGTTCGATGTGCTGATTTTGGACGAGGCCAGCAAGACGACCTTCAGCGAGTTTCTTGTGCCCGCGCTCCATGCCAACCGGTGGGTGGTGGTGGGCGACATCCGGCAGCTCTCGCCCTACGTCGAGCAGCAATACCTGGAGGACAACCTTCGCGCTCTTGTTCCCGCAGCGCAGGCCGCGGCTGCGGCGCAGGCTTTCAAGGCGAAGAAAAGTCCGCGATGGCTTCCTGTCGAAAATGAGGAATTGCGGCAATTCATCGTGAAGGAGTGTGAGCAGCGAAGACTCCATCTCGCCGACTTGGATGCAGTGTTTGAAAGAGAACTGCGCGGCATCGCAGGCGCGATTCCTGAACTGCTCTATGCGGACCTGATCATTGGTCGGCCTGAAACTCTGCGTCGACTTCAGCGTCGCCTGCCAGTGGACATGATCGCTGCCGGGCAGAAGCCCATGGAGTTTGAGGATTGGAACGCCGCCCACGCAGCATGGAAGCACACGCAGCGGCATCTTCGTGACCATGAGGAAAAAGATTGGGCCGAGGAAATTGCGTGGCGACTGGTGCGCTCCTACGAACTGCGACAAAATGAGCAAGAATGCGACCGCTACAATCAGGAGATTTCCGGCCTGCTTCCTGCGTCGCTTGATAACGACTGGTTCAAAGCCCGGGGACTTTTTCCTGCATGGCCAGACGGCACACCAAAGATTCCTGCCGACGAGTTACTCCGCGAGTTACAGAATCTACGACGCTGCACCTTTCCTTCCATCCTCGAATTGTTGCAAACCGGCTTTGAAAGAGTCAGCCAGAGGCACGATGCCGTCGCCCTCACGGATGGACTACCTAAAGAGGAATTGAATGAGCGTCTGGTTTCCCTAAGCTATCAGCACCGGATGCACCCGGACATCTCCGCCTTTCCGCGCGAGCAGTTTTACACGGAGCGCGAAGCACAGCCAATCCCCCTCTACAACAGTTCAGATTTCCAACTCCTCCAAGATGCCAGAGGCATGGTGCAACGGCGTGAGTGGGACTATCCGCGCTATGCGAAGCGTGCGGTGTGGGTGGAAGTCACTCCTGAGCGCAAGCGGCGCAGCCGCGGCAATGAGAACCCCGCCGAGGTGGAGGTGATGCTTGAGGAGTTGCGGCAGTTCGTGGAGTGGGCGGCGGCACACCCGCGTTCGGACGGCAAACCGTGGGATGTGGCCGTGCTCACCTTTTACCGCGCCCAGGAAAAACTGTTGCGCCACGAACTCCAGCAAATCAGCCGGGCGCGGGCCAACACCCGGAACTTCAAACTCCCGGCGGGCGGTTCGGCGGTCCACGTCACGCTCTGCACCGTGGATCGTTTCCAAGGTCACGAAGCCGACCTGGTGCTGCTCTCGTTCGTAAAGAGCGGCAGCGTGGGCTTCCTGAACAGCCCGAACCGGTTGAACGTCGCCATCACCCGCGCTCGCTACCTACTCGTGCTCATCGGCCATCGAGCCTACTTCGCCAGCGAGCGCTGCCCGTCGGAACTTCTCTGCTCGCTCGCAACTTCGCACCACTACGCCCACGGCATCGCCTACTGAAATTTATGAACACCATTGAACTTGAAACCGCTATCACCGTGCAGACGTTTGACGCACCGGCCACGGTCGCCGTTGGTAGTGAACGCCCCGAATGGCTCGCCGTCGCCCAACTCGCCCAGGACCTCGGAGGCGGGATTAGCGCCGGACAAATCTCGACTGAACTGTTGGGCGGAGTTCCCCAAGTTGTCGGCGAGCGTGTTCTCCATCGCTGTGTTGCATTGTCCCTTTTGAATCTCTCGCATCAAGGCGTCGCTGAATTGTCAGAACTGGGCCGGGCTGCCCTGGAGCAAGGCAAAGTCTTCGTTCCAGAAGAACGCCTCTGGCGTTTCTACTTCGCGGAGCACCCGCTGCTGGACGATTCGTTATTGCACGTCGAACCGTTGGATGGCGGCAACGCGCATAACGAGCGCAACGAGCTTCGCGACGCGAAGAGGGCTGGCTACGGCCGACTCGATGACGGCGACGCTACCCCTGATTGTCTGCTGGCAGCGCAAGAATCAGGACGAGCGATGAGTTCGGTTGCTGACGGTGAACCGGGTTTCATACTTGCCGACGCGCCACGGGTGGGAGCATTCGCCGCAGAAGAATCACTGCAACTCCAGTTGAGTTGGGAGGCGGGTGAGCGCCCGAAACTGCTGTTGCGGGGAAGACTGAACCGTCCCAAGAACCAGCCCGGCAAGAAGTCTGACCTGCCGCCCCCGCAGCCGTTGAACGTGCATCGAATGCTGGGCGCTCCAAAATGTCTCGATTCGTTCACGCATGAGCAGATCTGGATGCTGTTGGTGTCGCTGGGCAGACGCGTGAATTACGACTTGCTTGACGAATGGCAGCAACGAGCCGGACGGCTTGTGTTGCCATCTGATTTTTCAGGACTCAATGCCGCAGCGCGCGTGAGATTTCGAGAAAACGTTTCCGTGCCCGGCATCCCAAGAAACGCGCTTCCTGGAGTTGCATGGTTGGAAGGCTTCGCCCCCAGCACGCTGGCAGGTGTCGAACTCGTCCCCGCCAGCGAGGAAGACGCGCAGCTGTGGGCCGAATGGCTGTTGCGCGAATCGCTCAACGATTACGCGACGCCGAAACGCTTGAATGAAC
>CALJZV010000130.1 GCA_937983475.1 uncultured Verrucomicrobiales bacterium | reverse complement strand
CGGCGAATTCCTTGGTGGAAAACACCTCCTTGTCCAGCTTGATGCACCAGCCGCACCAGTCCGAGCCGGTGAAGTCCATCAGCACCAGCTTTTTCTCGGCCTGGGCCTTGGCCTGCGCCTTGGGCAGGTCCGTCATCCAGTTCGATCCGCCGGCCATGAGTTGGAAACTCGCCAGGGCCGCCAGCACCGTCATGAGTAATGTTTTTTTCATGGTATTCCTTTGATTAATTAAAACCGCCCGACGTTGTTTGGAGTGGTTGAGTCGTCATTTCGTTCATGGGATTTTTCCACCGATTTTAAGAGGGGTCAACCGGCTCGTTTCCTATTGCACCTGGAGGGTGGAAATGACCTCGGTGACGCCCTCGGTGGCCAAGGCAATCCGCATGGCCTTTTTGATTTGCTCATGGGACGACACCGAGCCGGAAAGGGTGACCACGCCACGGGTGGTGTTGACAGAAATGCTCAGGGCCGAGAGGTCGCTTTCCAGGGCGAACTTGCCTTTGATGGTGGCGGTCATCTTGGCATCGGTGGTGGCGTCGGCAATGCGGGCGCCGGTTTCAGCGGCCTTTTTGCGGACTACCTGGCCAGTGCGGGCCAATTCCTCCCTGATGTCCTCGGTTTTCAGTTCGCCGACCGATTCGGTGATTTTTTCCTTCAATTGTCCCGCGCCTTCGGAAATCTGCTCGCCTGCCCGGTCCAATTCCGTGCGGTTCTGCGGTTCCTTGAAGTAAATGTAAGCGCCGATGCCCAACGCCGCGCCCAACAGCAACACGATCAATGTTTTCATTTGACGCAAACGTAGCGGTCAGTTGTGGATAACGCAATGGTCTGTCGCGGGAAGAGATGGCACGCTTCCCGCCCGGCGCATTCAACGGCTCTGTTTTCATGCGAGGTTTGATTTGGTTTGATTCAGTTTGATTCAGCCGGATTCCCGGCTGCAGCACGGTCTTCCTTCGATTCACATTTCATAACGATCGCGCGTAAGTCTTCAAACGCTTTGCGCGCTTCAGGTATTTGCTTTATCTCAGCAGCCAGCAGGTCCAGCGCTCGCTCATTCGCGGCGAATTGGGCATCGGTGAAGCGATTGAGGTCCAGCCGCAGCCGCTCGGCGCAATGATCTCCCCGCCTGAGCTCCGCAATGTCCTTGCACAACGCGCTCAACGCCCGCGCCTTGCGCTGGAAATCCTCGTTCACGTCGCCGTTCCAGCCGGACAGCAACTGGGCGTAACGTGCCGAGAGCACAACGGCCAAATGATCGCACAGCGGACCTGCGGCGGCTTCGCGCAGTTCGGTCGCGTCGCCTGTCAGTTCCCGAGCGCACGCCAGCGCCTCCTGCCGCGCAAGCCAGTCCTGGTAGCCGCCCTGCTTCCATTCAGAAAGGTTTTGCTCGCTGATGGCGCACCCCTTGAAATCGTGCGCAAGCACTTCCTGGACTTCGGGCAGGCTGTTGAGCCATGCAACAAGGTGTATTCCCTTTTCGCCATCCTGCAGTCGCCGGTTCAACTGCTCGCGAATCGCGCGGGGCAGCCGCGCTATTTTTCCAGTGCGTGTCATAGGCATTCAGGCTTAACCGCGGCGAATATGGGCGTTGTAAAACTCCCCCTTGGAGCTGGAATTGAGAAAACGCGCCACCAGTGATTCGGAAACGCCCTCGTAAGTGGCGGTGCCTCCCCCCAGAAAGTGGACCTTCAGCGTATGCCCGTCGTAATGGATGGAATTGATGAAAGAGGAGCTGACCAGCCGGTGAATGGGCTCGTATCCGGATGTGGAATGCATTGAATTCATGCGGCGCATTATGGCAGCGGCATTCGACAGAGGATATGGGCGCGAAATCGGATTATTTCCCGCCCACCAGGCTGGAGCGGTTCCCTGCCGTTGAGGAATGCAGCGGTGAGCCGTCTTTTGCGGAAAATGGAAAGTGCGTTTTGAAGAACTGGATGGCTTGCTTTCGCGCCCGCGGCCAGTCCGCTCTCCCATGGCGCTTCCAGGCCGCCGGGGCCTTGTGCTCAATGGTTGTGAAGGGATACAGATGCATCAACCGCATGATTCCCAGCCAGGTGAGGTAGCTGCCGTATCCCCTTTGAACGCGCTTGCCCTTGTTGCTGGCAACGCCCATTCCCTTGGGGCGGTTTAGTGCCGCCCAGGCTTTGAACGCGTCGGTCAATTCCTCGTCCGTGTAATCTTCCCAGGCGATCTGCACGATGGCGGACTCGGTGCCGTCATCCCATCGCACCGATGTTTTCGGTTCATAGCGGGGCAGCTTTCTTTGGAGCCGCAACACGGTTTTACTGACGCCCGGATGCGCCCGGTGAACCTCGTCCATCTTCGCTCGATGGGTTTGGGCGTATTTTTTCGCCTCATTCAACAGGCACTCGGCCTCGGTCACGCTGCCGGTTTGCTGAAACGGGGGCGGACTCTGGCAATCAACCCGCGTCAAGCGCCGGCGAACAGTCCCCGGCAGCCTTTGCCAGGCACAAGGAAACTTCTTTTCGTCAAGGAAGGCATGGAGAAAACGAACGGTCTTCTGAGGCGCGTTCTCGATCCGATCAAGCCCTTTTCCGATTTGTTTTGAAAACTTTCTGTCCCGGCCCAGGGAATCCCAATATTGCTTGAATTCGACAAAGAACACCGACTCTCGCGCGTATTCCCAAAGGCAGCAGGCCACCAACTCCTCATCCGGCACGGAGTCAAAGTTCCAGTCGTGATCTGAGAATTTGGGGTTCATTTGATCATGCCGGGTTCTTGGGATGGTATTCGAACTGTTTGTTGCATTGATGCCTTGCAGGGCGAGGTGTCCTCGAGCATTGCAGACGGCCAACTAAAAATGAAAGCCGCTTTTTCAGACGCCGAGCGCGCATTTTTTAAAATTCAGAAGCAGAGTAAACTGGGGGATCAAGCTCGCCCGAGGAGGATGCCGAGAGCGTTTATTGCTTTGCCTTGATTCCAAAACCGGGGAATGCGTCAAGAAAACTCGCCTTGTCGGAACCGCCTGATTGTGTATGGTCTTCAGCACAAATACCCGTTCCCCATGGATATGGAAAAATGCAACATGGTCTGGGCCTTTGATCTTGGCAAAGCTTCTATCGGCGAAGCAGTCCGCGAAGGCAATAACTTCAAGCACAAAGCATCTCTTCTGATTCCGGCAGAGTTTGCGGAAACGAAAACAGCGGCCAGTCGCCGTCGCATGTGGCGCACCCGCCAGGCACATAAAGCTCGGGAACAGTGGTTGCAACGGGTGATGTGCGAAGCAGGCATTCAGCCGTTGATTGGCCGGCGCACGGAAATGGTAAACGGGAAATGGCAACTTGCGCCTGAGACACCAGAGCAACGGTTGAATCGGGAACGGCTGGAACGTGAGTTTGCCGCACCAGGGGATGACACCTGTTATACGTCCTGTTTGCTGCGAATCAAATTGCTGCGCGGGGAGAAATTGGAGCCTTGGCAAATTTTCAAGGCGCTGCATTCCGCGATACAAAAGCGGGGATATGGAAAAGTGCCTTGGGCGGCGCGTGAACAGAAACGCACCGGTAAAACGGATGAGGCAATGGACAAGGAGTTGGGAAAGAAGGATCCAGCCTACAAAGCTGCTGTTGAGGCCTGGCCTAAATTCAAACAAGAATTTCCCGACAGCCGATTTCATTTCCCCTGCTATTATGACGCTTGGAAAATGGGCTTGTGGTCAGGAGTGGGGACGGCCCGTCCCCACAAAATTTCCGAACCGTCTGACCATTCATCAGAGGGGACAAGCTGTCCCCACTCCGATGGGTTCAAGGCCCGCATCGATTGCCAGGCGCAAAGCACACGGCGTGTGCGTTTTGACCGTGCCGATGTGGAAAAAGAGATTGAAACACTCGCCAGGAACGCGGCGGAACTGCTTCCCCAAATTAAGAAGGCTTTTGAATCCATCAAAGGCAGTGGCTGGATTCAGCGGAATGAGAAAACGAAACGTGAGAAATGTTTTCCCGTTGTGGCAAAGGATTTTGGTGAGTTCATTGTTCACGGCCCGGCAGGGAAACCGCCTGAGGATGCAAAGGAGGATTTCGGCAAATTTCTCTAGTTCCGCAAAGGCGCAGGCATTCATCCCGGCAGCGAGGATGATTGGATGGGGGCAACCGCCCAGAAAATTCCCCGGTTTGATAATCGGATTGTGGAGAAATGTGCTCTGATTCCGCGTCTGAATGTTTGCAAGGTGGAGGTCCGCAAGGATCGCAATGGAAATCCTATTTCGGAATCGTTGCTCGCATCCGAATCGACATTCTTGATGAAGTTAAAGAATATCGGAGTGCTCCGTGACGGAAAACCGGACCGGCTGAGTGCCTCCGATATCCAGAAGATTTTTGCAAGTTGCGAAGGCAAATTCTCTTTTACCAAAACTCAATGGCAGAAACAGTGCGAAAAACTTGGAGTCCGCCCTTTCAGCCAATACGAGGTTGAAGCGCCCAAAGCTTTGGGACGAAGCCGATTTTGCCGCCCGGCGCTTGACGTTCTTAAACGCCTGATTTTGTCGGGCAAGAATCCTCGGGATTTCTATGAAGCTGAACTTGCTCGGCTGAATGGAAATACGAATCCCCTGAAGGGGTTGGTCAAAGAGGATTTGAAATTTCTCCTGCAAATGGGAGAGACATGGGAGGGACTTTATATCCCCAACCAAAAACTGGAGGCGTTGGTTCGGAATGCGGATGACAGGCGTGAAGCGATTCGCACGTTGATTGGTTCTCAAAATGATCCGATCGTTCGACATCGCCTTTCGTTGTTTGCTGAGCGGTTGTCGGAACTTGAA
>CALJZV010000129.1 GCA_937983475.1 uncultured Verrucomicrobiales bacterium | reverse complement strand
TCACCCTCTACGGCGACCTCGACATGTCGCTTATGGATGAACTGCCCGCCGGGCGCGGCACCGAGCGCACGTTTGTCCGCGCCGCCGACCGGCTGCCCAGGGTGTGGCAGTTCGTGAAGGAGAAAATCGCCGAGGGCCGGCAGGCGTATGTCGTTTACCCGCGCGTGGACGAGGGCGCGGGCGAACTCAAGGCCGTCACCACCGAGTTTGAGAAAATGAAAACTGAGTTCGCGCCCCACACCGTCGGCCTCCTGCATGGCCGCCTGAAGGGCGAGGAAAAGGACCGCGTGATGACCGCCTTTCGCTCGTGCCACATTAAGATTCTCGTGGCCACCTCCGTCATCGAAGTCGGCGTGGACGTCCCCAACGCCACTGTCATGGTGATCGAGAACGCCGAGCGGTTTGGCCTGGCGCAGTTGCATCAGTTGCGCGGGCGCATCGGGCGCGGCGGGCACGAGTCCTACTGCATCCTCATCGCCGAGGCGGCCACCGACGAATCCCGCCAGCGGCTTCAGATTCTTGAAAGCACCCACGACGGCTTCCGCATTGCCGAGGAGGACCTCAAACTGCGCGGACCGGGCGAGCTCCTGGGCACCCAGCAAAGTGGCCTGCCGCCCCTGCGCTTTGGCGACCTGCGCTATGACCGCGATCTGCTCGAATGGGCGCGCCGGCTGGCCTCCGAGAAAATAAAAGCCGAGGGAAAATAAAGCCGCGCCGCGCTGCGCTGGCCCGGGGCTATGATATTTCGGCGCGTTGGGCCTTAAGATCAGTGCTTCCCAATAAATAAAAGGCGCGGTTGACATGAGGATGCTGGCAGGCTCGGCATCCATCGGAGCAACGGGTTCCACGAATCCCAAATACTTTCGGCGAAGTGAAAGTTGGGACTCGCAGGAGTTCGTCCGTCCGGTTTTTTGGCCGGAGGGGCGAGTTATACGAGCCCCAGATATAAACTCACCTCTTTACGGATGCCGCTGCCAAGGCGCTTCGTTCGGCTTGTTATTTGATTCGTGCCGTTTCATTGTGCGCGAATGTTCCGACACTGGCTTTTGATCGTTTTGTTGTTTCAGGTGATGACGGCGGGTTTTGCCGCGATGGCTGCGCCCGGCTCGCGCCCGAATGTCATTTTCATCTTTGCCGATGACCTTGGCTGGGGCGATCTGGGTTGTTATGGGCATCCGCTGTTGAAAACGCCCAACCTGGATCGAATGGCAAGAGAGGGGACGCTTTTCACGCAGTTTTATGTCAACAGCCCGGTGTGTTCGCCAAGCCGCTGCGCCTTCATGACCGGCCAGTATCCGGCGCGGCACAAGGTTCACGGCCACTACGCCAGTCCGGCGCAGAACAAGGCGCGGGGAATGGACAACTGGCTGGATCCAAAGGTTTCGAACGTCGCGGCGCTACTGAAGCAGAGCGGTTATGCCACGGCGCATTTCGGGAAGTGGCATCTGGGCAGCGGCGAGGGCGCGCCTTCGCCGGCCGATTACGGCTTCGACGAATCCCGCGCGGTCAACGCCAAGGGCAGGACGTGGGACGAGCCGGACATTTCATTTCGCGCCAAGTCCTCCGCGGCCATTGTGGATGAAACCATCCGGTTCATCACCGCCCACCGGGAGGGGCCGTTTTATGTCAACGCGTGGATGCTCATTCCGCACGCGACGCTGAATCCGACCGAGGAACAGATGCAGGCCTACGCGGGGCTGAGTCCCGGCGGGAAGGACTTTCCGTTCAAGAGTGCAGAGCAGGTTTATTACGGCTCGGTGACCGATATGGACAACCAGATCGGGCGGTTGCTCGACGCGCTGGACAAGCTGGGGATCGCGCAGAACACGCTGATCCTGTTTTCGAGCGACAATGGCCCGGAGGACATTCACGTTCGGAACGCGGGGCACAGCGGCGTGGGCAGCGCGGGGCCGTTCCGCGGACGCAAGCGCAGCCTTTACGAAGGGGGCATTCGTGTTCCGGGCATCGTGCGCTGGCCGGGCCGGGTTCCCGCCGGGAAGATTGACAACACCTCGGTCGTGTCCGGCGTGGATTGGCTGCCGACGGTTTGCAAGCTCGCCGGCGCGCCGGTTCCCGCCAGCCACAAGCTCGATGGCGAGGATTTGAGCGATGTCGTTTTGGGCAACCCGCGCGCCCGGAGGACGCCGCTGATGTGGGAATGGCGTTTCCGCATCATTGGCGAGCCGTTTCATCACAGCCCGATGCTGGCCATTCGCGAAGGCGACTGGAACCTGCTGATGAATCCCGACCGCAGCCGTCTGGAGCTGTATGATCTGAAAGCCGATCCCACCCAGTTGAACAACGTGGCTGAAAAACATCCCGAATTGGTGGCGCGCCTGAGCGACAAGGTGCTGGCCTGGAAAAAGGAGCTTCCGTCCGGCCCAACCGATCCGGGCGTGGGCCAGATGCATTACCCCTGGCCGGGCCAGGAGAAAACGGCGCGGTCGCCTCGGGCAGGGTCCAAAAAGACCGCACGGTAGGGCGCGTCGCTGAAGCGAATCACCCTTGCCGGAATTGTTCTCGTGATTCCGAGGCTTGGTGAATAAGGTCGATCCATGAGCCGTTCGCCAGTTTCCTTGAGGGCGCATTTGTTATCCGTGATCCACCGATGGCTGTTTTTGGCGGCGCTTGTGGCTGGGGTCGCCGCGCAGGCCGCCCGGCCCAACGTCATCATCGTGATGACCGATGACCAGGGCTACGGCGACCTCGGCTGCCACGGCAATCCCGTCCTCCGGACGCCGCATTTGGACCGGCTGCACTCGCAGAGCGTCCGGTTCACCCAGTTTCACGTTGCGCCCATGTGCACGCCCACGCGCGGCCAGTTGATGACCGGCGTGGACGCGCTGCACAACGGCGCGATGAATGTCAGCAGCGGACGCGCCCTGCTGCGCCGGGAATTCCCGACTTTGCCCGAGATGTTCCGCGCCGGGGGTTACGCGACCGGCCTGTTCGGCAAATGGCACCTGGGCGACAATTATCCCTTCCGCCCCGAGGACCGCGGGTTTGACGAGACGGTTTGGTTTCCCTCCTCGCACATCAATTCGGTGCCGGATCACTGGGACAACGATTATTTCGACGACACCTACATTCACAATGGCCGTCGCCGCGCCTACCGGGGCTACACGACCGACGTGTTCTTCAACGAGGCCATGGCGTGGATGAGCCGTCAGAGCAAGGCTGGAAAACCGTTTCTCTGCTTCATCCCGACGGCGGCGGCGCACTGGCCGCATTTTGTGCCGCACCAGAATACCGACGCGGATCTGCCCCGGCTTAACGCGGCGCTGCCGAACCGGCCGAAGCTCTATTTCTCGCAAAAACCGGCCCTCGCAAGAGGCGGACCTCGCCAGTTTCCTGGCCATGATTGAGAACATCGACGACAACATGGGGCGGCTCGAGACGTTCCTTGACCGGGGCGGACTGCGCCGGAACACGATCCTTATTTTCCTGACGGACAACGGCAGCACGATGGGGCCGAAATATTTTAACGCCGGCATGACCGGCGGCAAGACGACGTTGTGGGAGGGCGGCCATCGCGTGCCCTTGTTTATCCGCTGGCCCAAAGGCGGTTTCGGCAAGCCTCGCGACGAGGCGGAACTGGCGCAGGTTCAGGATCTGCTGCCCACGCTGCTGGACCTGTGCGGTGTGCGCGCGGAAAATTCAGCGCGTTTCGACGGTGTCAGCCTCGAGCCGTTGCTGCGCGGAAAACCCGGCGCTTCGTTGCCCGACCGGATGCTGGTGATCAATTACAGTCGGATGCCGGTCGGAATGGATGCGTTCACCCCGGACAATCCGTGCGTGCCGCGCCGCGAGGGTGCGGCGGCTTTCTG
>CALJZV010000128.1 GCA_937983475.1 uncultured Verrucomicrobiales bacterium | reverse complement strand
AACCGCTTCACCGAATGCTTCATTGCAGAGCAAAATCTGGTCGGGGTGGCAGTCGGATTCGGCGCGCTACAGAAAATCCCGTTTGCCTCGACCTTCGCGGCGTTTTTCACCCGCGCCCATGACCAGATCCGCATGGCGGGCGTTTCCATGTCCAACCTGAACCTGGTCGGCTCGCATGTCGGCGTCAGCATCGGCGAGGACGGCCCGTCCCAGATGGCGCTGGAGGACATCGGGATGATGCGCGCGATTCCCGGCAGCGTTGTTCTTTACCCGAGCGATGCGGTGTCCACCGAGAAGCTGGTGGAACAAATGATCAAGACCCCGGGTATTTGTTTTTTGCGCACCTCACGTCCCAAAACGCCGGTCATTTACAACAACGACGAGCAATTTCCTCTGGGCGGCGCCAAGGTTCTCAAGCAGGGCAACAGCGACAAAATCACCATTGTCACGGCGGGCGTAACGGTGTTTGAAGCGCTCAATGCCGCCGAAACTTTGGCCGCCGAGGGCATCGGCGTGACCGTGATTGACGCCTACAGCATCAAGCCGCTGGCGCGCGATGTCATCAAGGCCGCGGCGCTAAAGACCAACAACCTGGTGCTGACAGTCGAGGATCATTATCCCGAGGGCGGCATCGGCGACGCGGTTGCCGGGGAGCTGAGTGCCGACGGCATCAGGGTTCACAAGGTGGCCGTGACTGAGTTGCCCCGCTCCGGCAAGCCCGATGAGCTTTTGGCGAAATATGGGCTGGATGCGGCCTCGATCGCCAAGAAGGTCAAGTCGCTGAAGCTGTAAGAATCTGTCCAAGAAAATGCACGGTGTATGAGCCGGTGGCTGGCGATCGGGCTAATTGGGCTGTGCTGGTTCGCCGCACCGGCTTTTTCGACGCCGCAATGCTCGGTCTGTGACCGCTATATTGCCCTTGGAGAAAAATATACCCGGGTCCAAATCAAAGCCTCGGGGGAACAACGGGATCTCTGCGTCCAATGCCGCGATCTGCCTCCCTGTTTTGCCTGCGGATTGCCCTCGCGCAAACAAGACGGCCATAAGTTCGCTGACGGGCGGCACCTTTGTCATCGTGACGCACCCAAGGCCGTGTTGAACGAATCCGACGCCTTGGATATTTGCCGCGAAACACAGCGCGATTTGGCGCGTCAATTTTACCGCTTTCTCTCTCTGCCTGAGAAAAATGTCACCGTGGAGATCGTGGACCGGCCCGCCTTGGAATATCGGTTCGGCAACCCGGGGAACGATCACTTTTGCGGTTCGGTGCTGGGACTGACCGTCACCCACCAGCGGACCATGGGGACAAATACCAGTTTCAGCCATCGCATCAGCATCTTAAGCGGCCTGTCCAAACCACGCTTGGTGGCGGTGGCGGCACATGAGTTCACCCACACTTGGATATCGGAAAACATCCCTGCGGACCGGCGCGCCAAACTGGCAAAGGAAACCGTGGAAGGCTTCTGCGAATTGGTCGCCTACAAGCTTGTGGAGGAAATAAACGGCGAGGAGGAAAAGAAAAGCATTCTCGCCAACAACTACACCAAAGACCAGATCGGCGCATTCATTCAGGCCGATGCCGAATATGGCTTTTACCACCTTATGCAATGGGTCCGCTTTGGCGTGGACAACAAACTCGACCCGGCCAATCTGCAGCGTGTCCGCTTTCTTGAACCGGGACCGGCGCGCCCGGCAGGGACACCTCCGGTTTACGCGGTGCCACAATCGATTCCACCCGCGCCCGAAACCCTGACGCTCAAAGGCATCAGCGGCTCCGGTAACCGCCGATTTGCGCTGATCAACAACCAGACCTTCAGCGTCTCCGAGACAGCCAGGGTGCGGATGGGAACCAACGTGTTGAACGTCACCTGCCTGGAGATCCAAGACCAATCGGTCATCATCGAGGCGGATGGCATCCGGCAGGAATTGCTCCTGAAAGCTGCCGGAAAAAACTGAATCCAATTTCTTCGCTCCGATTTTCGGCTAGTCATTCCGCTGGTCCACAGCGTAAGCTGAACCCAGGCTCGTTCAGGGCCAAAAACGCCTTATGGACATCGTCTTCAAATGCACCAACTGTGACCAGGAACTGGCGGTGGACTCCGCCGGTGCCGGGACCGAAATCGAATGCCCCACCTGCAATAAGACATTGGTGGTCCCCGAGGCGACACCGCAGAACCTGCAAACCATCAACCCCATCGCCGCATCCGCCGCGGCCAAGGTGGAAAAGCATTTCACCGTGCCGGTGCATGACAAACCGACCGAGGTTTTGATTCAAAAGGCCAAGCCCAGCCTTGAAGTGGCCGCCAAGGATTCGGACCGGAGAATCCGGGTAAAAACCATTCGCCACAGCGATTGCATGGAGGTGGGCAAGGACCGGTTCGACGAGGTGGTGAGCGAATTTCTCCAGAAAATCGGACAGGACAACATCATCAGCATCACGCCCATTTCCTACAGCCACGTTGACCTGGCGACACGCCAACTGTTGCAGGATTTCGCGGTGATGGTCGTCTTCAAAGGCTGACCTGACATTTTTAACGGGTCCATTTCAGCCATTTTCCAAGCAGGTGTTTCAGAAGCGGTGTCAACCGCTCCCGCAAAGCCGTGTCACCGCAACGCTTGATCCCCTCCGCTTGGGTGGGATAGGGATGAATCACATTTGCCAGCGAGGCCAATTTGAGGTTGCCCGCCATCGCGACGGTGATTTCTGAAATCATTTCGCCCGCGTGCGACGCCACGATGGTGGCTCCCACGATGCGCCCGGTCTTTTCATGCACGTGTATTTTCACGGTACCGTCCGGCTCGCCGTCGAGCAAAGCGCGGTCCACGTGATCCAATTTCTGTTCAAAGGTGCGGACGGGCATCCCCTTCTCTAGCGCTTCATTTTCATACAAGCCGACGTGCGCAATCTCCGGATCCGTGTAAGTGCACCACGGCACGACCAATGTGCTGGCCTTTTTCCGGCCGGCAAACAGCGCGTTTTGAACGACAATGCGCGCGGTCGCGTCGGCGGTGTGGGTGAATTTGTAATTCAGGCAAACATCGCCCGCGGCATAGATTTTCGGATTGGTCGTTTGCAAATAATCGTTCACCTCGACCCCTGAGCGCTTGTCAAAACTCACCCCGGCGGCTTCCAGACCCAACCCCTCGACATTGGGCGCGCGGCCCACACCGAGCAGAATCGCATCAAACTCCATTTCACTGGACTCGCCCTGGCACCGGATGTGCAGGACCTTGGCGTCGCCCCGCTTTTCCACGCGCTGAATGTCACAGCCGCAAATCAGCGGTATTCCCTCTCGCTCAAAGGCCTTTTCCACGATGGCCGCCGCATCGCGGTCCTCGCGAACCAATATGCGGCACTCCTTGTTGAACAGGGTTACCTCCGAGCCAAAGCGCCGGAATGCCTGCGCCAGTTCGCACCCGATGGGGCCGGCGCCAATCACCGCCAGCCGCCGCGGCAGTTCCGTGAGCGAAAACACGGTTTCATTTGTCAGGAACCCGGCCTCGGCCAACCCAGGAATGGGCAGGGCAATGGCCCGCGCGCCCGTGGCGATGACCGCCTTGGCGAATTGCAATTTCTCGCCGCCGACCTTGACCGTGTCAGGGCCGCTAAACCGACCTTCTCCAAGGAATACATCCACGCCTAGGTTTTGGTAACGATGCGCTGAATCCACCGGGCTGATCTGCGACCGCAGACGCCGCATCCGCTCCATGATTTTTGGAAAATCTACCCGCACGCCCTCGGGCACATGCAAACCAAACTGCGCTGCATTGCGAACACTGGCGCAGGCGCGAGCGGCGCGGATCAACGCCTTCGAGGGAACGCATCCGACATTCAGGCAATCGCCGCCCATCAGGTGCTTTTCAACCAGCGCCACCTTTGCCCCGAGTCCAGCAGCCGCGGACGCAGCAACCAGCCCCGCCGTCCCGGCGCCGATAACAACCAAATTATAACGATCCTGTGGCCTGGGATTATTCCAGTCAAAAGGACGCACCTGGGCAACCAGGTTTTGGTTATGTGTGTCCCATGGTGTCACCAAAGTTTCGTTGGATTCAGGTTTCATTTAAAGTCTTGCACCAAATCATTCCCGGCTGCTGCCAACATTTGCTCAAAAAAACAGGAGCATCTCCCTCATCGATGCTTCAGACATTGTTTCCAGCGTTTCTTATAAGATGCGGCAGCCCCGGGAAAATTTCATTTACCTCAAAGATAATTAATTTCCCGAAGCCGAAATGCGCCCATTTTTTGACAAGTCCTTGATGAGGCGGATCACCAGCGCGGTCCATCCGGTCTGATGGCTGGCACCCAGACCTTTGCCGGTTTCGCCGTGGAAATACTCGTGAAACAAAACCCATTCCTTCCAGTGCGGATCATCGCGAAACCGACGGTCGCCACCGTTGCAGGGACGCTGCCCAGACGCATCGGGCAGAAAAATGCGAACCAACCGCGAGGCGATTTCCATGGCCACTTCCTTCAAATTTTTCCGGTGGCCGGAGCCGGTGGGGAACTCCACCTTCAGTTCGTCCCCGTAGAAGTGGTGGTACCGCTCCAGGGCCTCGACCAACAGGTAATTGATGGGAAGCCACACCGGGCCGCGCCAGTTGGAGTTGCCGCCAAACAGCCCCGAGACCGATTCGCCCGGCTCATAGCTTACCTGATGTTCAACCCCGCCCGCTGAGAAAATGTAAGGGTGGTCTTTGTGAAATTTCGAGACAGAGCGGATTCCATAAGGTGACAAAAATTCATTTTCATCCAGCATGAAGCGCAGCACGCGCGTCAAGCGCTGGCGGGACGGGATGGCCAGCAGACGATGACCGCGCCCGCTCCGGCCCTGGCAGTAGGTAATGTGCCGAGACAAATCCCGCCGGTTTTTCATGAACCAATTTAAGCGCTTGCGGAAGCCTGGCAGTTGGTCGATGACCCGGTCTTCGAGCACCTCAACAGCAATCAGAGGCAACAACCCCACGAGAGAGCGTGTGCGCAGCGGTATCACCTCATGGTCAGTTTCGATTTGATCGGAGTAATACCCGTCCGCCTCATTCCACAACCCGGTTCCGCCCAAATGATTCATCGCGTCGGTGATCTGGATGTAATGCTCGAAGAACTTCGACGCCATGTCCTCATAGGCAGGGTTTATTTTCCCGTTGCCACGAGCCAGCTCCAACGCCATGGAGAGCATCGTGCCGCAGTAAAACGCCATCCATGCGGTGCCATCGGCCTGTTGCAGGGTGCCGCCGGTGGGCAGCGGCTTGGATCGGTCGAACACCCCGATGTTGTCGAAACCGAGAAAGCCGCCGGAGAACAGATTTTTTCCATGCTCATCCTTGCGGTTGACCCACCAGGTGAAGTTGAGGAGCAGTTTCTGAAAGACGCTTTCCAGGAACGCGCGGTCCCGCTCGTCGGGATGGTTCGCGGCAATTTTATACACCCGCCAGGCAGCCCACGCATGCACCGGCGGGTTGACATCGTCGAACGCAAATTCATAGGCCGGAATCTGCCCGTTGGGGTGCATGTACCATTCGCGAAGCATGAGCACCAGTTGCTCTTTGGCGAAGGCGGGGTCCACGTGGGCGAAGGGAATCATGTGAAACGCCAGGTCCCAGGCCGCGAACCACGGATACTCCCACTTGTCCGGCATGGACAACACGCCCCGCGCATAAATGTGCCGCCACTCGTGGTTGCGGCCTTGGAGCCTCTCCCTTGGCGGCGGCGGCGCGTGCGGGTCTCCCTTCAGCCAGTCCTCAATGACATAATGGTAAAACTGCTTGCTCCAAAGCAGGCCGGCAAAGCCCTGGAGAACCACTCCCCGCTCCGCCGGGGGCAGTGACTCGGAACAGACGGACTTGTAATACTCGTCCGCCTCCTGCATCCGGAGCGAGAAGTCCGCTTTCATTTGCTGCGAAGAAAGAGCTTCCGCTTCTGCTTTTGGACAGAGTCGAAACAGGAAGCTCCGTTCCTCACCCGCGGCGAGGTTCATCACGTAATGCAAAGCGGCCTTGGTGCCAAATCCTTCTGGGTTCACGGCTTCACCGCGCCCATGAACCACGCGCTCATGAAAGGCATCCTTGACGAACGGTTGATCGTTATCCACGCCGAACAACCGGGCCGTGTTGGTTTCATTTTCCGTAAAGAATACCGGCAGCGGCTCTCCGTCGAACTCCGGCTCAAACTCAAACACCCACTCGTGCAGCGACTCGTGATTCAGCAGCAGGCGGCCCGCCTTTTCCACACGGATGCGCGGCTTGAGCGAGCATCCCTCGTGTGAGCACCCCCAAGCCCAGGTGTTGCGAAACCATAAGGCCGGCAGCAGGTGCAGAGTGGCAGCCTCGGGGCCGCGATTGACCACGGTAATGCGAATCAGCAGATCATCCGGGGAGCGCTTGGCGTATTCCCCGAACACATCGAAGTAACGGCTTTCGGAAAAGATGCCGGTGTCGGCCAATTCAAGTTCGGGCTGATCCTTGCTGCGGCGACGGTTTTCCTTCACCAATTGCTCATAGGGGAATTCCGCCTGAGGATATTTGTAAAGGGCGCGCATGTAGGAATGCGTCGGCGTGGAATCGAGATAAAAATATTCCTCTTTGACATCCTCGCCGTGATTGCCCTCCGGGCCGGTCAAACCAAACAGCCGTTCCTTCAAAATCGGGTCGCGCCCGTTCCACAGGGCAAGCGCAAAGCAGAGGCGGCATTCGCGGTCGGTGATGCCCAAAAGCCCATCCTCGCCCCACCGGTAAGCGCGGCTCCGGGCATGGTCATGCGGAAAGTAATTCCAACAGGTGCCGTCAGCAGAATAATCTTCGCGCACCGTGGCCCATTGGCGCTCGGCCAAGTAAGGCCCCCAGCGCTTCCAGTTTCTCTCCCGCCGGGCGTCCTCCGCCAAGCGTCGCGCTTCTACAGTTGCCGGTGCGTTGCTGTTCATGTGGTCCTGAATTCAGGAAAATTTTATTTCCCATGATACAAAATTTCCGATGACAGGACAAACCCGGGGGAAATCGCGACCCAAGGCACTTAACCAGAAAATCAGGGATTGGCTTCCTGAAGAGCCATAAACCGGCGGAAGGCATCTTCGCCCAGCAAGGTTTGGAGTGCCTTGTGCTGCTCGGCACGCATGGCCGCCAAGGCGTCAATTTTCTCGGTGGAAGACAAATTGGCGTCGTTCAGAATCCGCTGCCGCTCGGCCTCGGTGGCCTGGTTGATTTGATACATCGGCAAAACCGTTCCCGACTCCGCGCCGACCCGCTGGGCCAACTGCTGGGTTTGATGATAAAGCGGATCCTGCCCCAGCTTAAAGTTCTGGTACCGTTCATTGCCCAGGATTCTTCGCGTCGTTTCGTCCAGGCGGGCTTGGATTTCCCGCAACCGTGCAGTGACCGATGGATTGACAGAGTTGCCCAGCAGCGCCACCTCCTGCTCAAACGGATCGCGGGCGCGAAAAATCGCGCGGAATTCGTCAGGAGTCAAAGCCATGCCTCGAAATTCCTGACGCATGTTTTCGGCGGTCTGGCTGTAACGAAGCAAAAACTCCTCAAGTTGTGCCGGGGTCAACACCTTGGCCAGTTCATTGCGCATGGTCTGTCGCAACCGGGCCAGGTCCGCCGAGTTGATCGCCGCACCGGCCTGTTTTCGCTGGGCCAGATAGGCATCTCGCGCCTGCTGTGCCCGAGATGCAATCTCGTGGACGGCCTGCTTGGCTTCCTTGGGCAACTCACCCAGAAGAGGTCCCTCCAGATTGATGCCTTGCGAGGGGGCAGCCACCTCCACTTCCTCCCGGGCCCAGTTTGGCCCCAGCAGGCGGGTCAGCAACGCCTGACGCTCCGCTTCAATGGCCTGAAGTTTTTCCTGCGCTTGGCGAACCGCATCCGGATTTGGATCAGAGCGCCACCATTCAAAATCAGGGACCACAACCTCCGCGTCTTTGCGGTGAGAAAACAACTGGTCCACATCGGCCACGATGATGTCCCGGATGGTGCGCTCCGGACACCCGATTGCCCGAAGGTTTTCGATATACGTCGCGTAATCGTCGGACTCAACCTCGTGCCATGTGAAATTCTGTCGGCGCACGACAATGTTGGTGCGCACGTAGGCGTCGCCCGACTCAAAGGGATGCTTGATGGAAAACGATTCCGGTGGAGGAAGAACCTGCGTGGCGACATCTTTGGATCGATACCACCAAGTCGCCGCCAAAAAAACATTCAGCCCGACAGAAAGAATCAGCCATGTCCGGGCGCGCATGAACCTAATATCGCCATTACGCCTGCGCTTGCAAACCGAATCTGCGAGGACTTCGCCTTGGAAAAAATTCCACCGACAAGACTTGAACCGAAATCAAACTTCAGTAACATCCGCGCCCATGAATTTCTTTCTCGCAATGCTGGCTTGGCTCGCCATCAGCTTTTTGTTCGGCCTGGGCATCTGGCTGATGGCCGTCAAGGGCATCTTCTGGGTGCTGGCTCTGGTGACAATCGGCTTCACCGTCGCAGTCTGGAAAATCGGTTGCCAGGCGCATTAACCAGCCTGAACACCCCACCTCATGAAAGGCCCTCGAATGAGAGCGCCTTGGCCTTTTCCCGTTAATTCCTTGGGATTCCAGGTGGAAAATAAAAAAAGACACCGGGTGCTCCGGCGTCTGAAGTTAGTTCCCTTGGCTTAAATGACCAAAGCTCAGGCTTTGTTCGGCTGCGGGGTGTAGCGCAAATACGGCTTGATCTTCCTCATTCCCTTGGGAAAGAGCGCCGGCACCTCCTCATCCTTCACCGCCGGGGTGATGATGCAATCCTGGCCATCCTCCCAGTTGGCGGGCGTGGCCACCTTGTGCTTGGCCGTCAATTGGAGCCAGTCAAACACGCGGAGAATTTCCATGAAGTTGCGCCCCGTGGAAGCCGGGTAGGTCAGCGTGAGCTTGATCTTCTTGTCCGGGCCGATGACGAACACCGAGCGCACGGTGAAGGTGTCATCCGCCTTGGGGTGAATCATGTCATACAGGTCGGCCACCTTGCGGTCCGGATCGGCGATAATGGGATAATTGACCCGTGTTCCCTGCGTTTCGTTGATGTCGCAAATCCAGCCATGATGGGATTCCACCGGGTCAACGCTGATGGCAATGACCTTGGTGTTGCGCTTGTCAAACTCGGCCTTGATTTTGGCCACCGTGCCCAACTCGGTGGTGCAGACAGGAGTGTAGTCCTTGGGATGGGAGAACAAAATGCCCCAGCCATTCCCAAGCCACTGGTGAAAATCAATAGTGCCTTCGGTGGTCACCGCCGTGAAATTCGGCGCCTCATCGCCTAGTCGCAGAGCCATAAAATAAAAATTCTTTCGTTAGCAGTTAGGGTTTAATGCTCCAGACAACTCGGCCCGGAGGGACGGAAAAGCTACAAAGTTCCAGTCGCACCCTCAAGACGGAATTCTTTGAACTTTCAGGAAAATGTGGCGCTAAGAGCCTGTCTGAAAATTGCGTGGATCCTGCGGCGAGGGATTTTGGCTGTGGCCAAGGCGGCGAGGCCGGAGCATCCCCGCAGCGGGCTGTAACGGCCGAGCCAACGCAGGCCACGGGCAAAAGAACCGCCGCCCGGAGGGTTTTCGAGGAAAACAGGACTCCCACGCAATTTTCAGACAGACTCTAAAGGAATGCCCTCGCGATGGAATGCTTAGAACGTTATTCTCCCCGTGCAATGTCAACAACCGCGGACACCCAACTCGCGCTAGGCCTGTTTGAATCCAGAAGCCAGCCTGAATCCCTGGGCGCGCAATTGACCGCCTTCGATCAATTCGGCACGGCCACCCGCCTGCTCACCACCTGTTCCGAGTCATTCGACGGCCAACCAATCCGGGTGCCGGCCTATGTCAACGAGTTCTGGACGGCCAAGCAGCGCGCGGCCAACAACCTGCACGAAATCTCCTACCGCGCCTGCTTCAAACCGCAATTGCCGCGTTTCTTCATCGAACGGTTGACGCATCCCGGCGACATCGTTTACGACCCGTTCATGGGCCGTGGAACAACATTGCTGGAAGCCGCCTTGCTCGGACGCGTGCCCTTCGGCTGCGATGTCAATCCCCTCAGCACCATGCTTGTCGCCCCCCGGCTGAATCCACCGAGCCATGATTCAATTGCCGCGCGTTTGCGTGAAATAGACTTCTCCAATCACGCCGAACCCAACGAGGAACTATTGGTCTTCTACCATCCAGAAACCCTGAAGGAAATCTGCGCGCTCAAACGCTATTTGATCGAGCGCGCGCAAAATAACCAACTCGACGCCGTGGACGACTGGATTCGCATGGTGGCCATCAACCGGCTGACGGGCCATTCCACAGGCTTTTTCTCCGTTTACACACTGCCGCCCAAC
>CALJZV010000127.1 GCA_937983475.1 uncultured Verrucomicrobiales bacterium | reverse complement strand
TCACCCCGCTTGGGCCGTATGTGGAAACCAAGATTGACCCGCATGATCTGACCATCCAGCTATTCCAGAACGGCCAGTTGCGCCAAAACTCCAACACCAGCCAGTTAATTTTTAATTGCTTCCAGATAGTCAGCTTTGTCTCCACCAACATGACCCTGTTGCCGGGCGACGTCATCCTCACCGGAACGCCCAGCGGCGTCGGGCCCATTGAATCAGGCGACCGGCTCGAAGTCCGCATCCAGGGTCTTTCCCCGCTGGTCAATACCGTCAAGTAATGCCGAGTTCCGAATGCAGAGTGCCGAATAAATGAAATGGATGATTTAAAGGCACGAACCAAGCAGTTTGCGCTTGATGTGATTCGACACTGCCACGGTTATCCGCAAAAGGCCGAGTTTTTAATTATTACGCGGCAATTAATGCGATCCGCCATTTCAGTTGGAGCCAATTACCGGGCCGCTTGCAGGGCAAAATCCAAGATGGAGTTCACCAATAAAATACCCATCGTGGTAGGTTCGAGAAAAACTGCCCGGCTCCATGCCGATTGAATCTCATTCGCCATTCAAAATTCGACAGTCAAAAAAAATTTTATGCGCTGGACTCAAGCCCTCATCCCGACTCTCAAGGAAACGCCCGCCGAGGCGGAAATTCTCTCCCACAAGCTCCTGCTCCGAGCCGGACTCATCCGCAAGCTCGCCGGCGGGCTTTACACGTTTTTGCCGCTCGGGCTGCGCTCCCTGCGCAAGGTCGAGCAGATCGTCCGCGAGGAAATGGACCGCGCGGGCGCCCTTGAGGTGCTGATGCCCGCCTTGCAGCCGCCGGAAATCTGGCAGCAGAGCGGCCGCTACGAAACTGCCGGCGACGTCTTCTTCAAAGTGCGCGATCGCGCCAAGAAGGAGTGGATTCTCGGGCCCACCCACGAGGAGGTCATCACCACGCTGGTGGCCAATGAGCTCAGCTCCTACCGGCAATTGCCCAAAAATTTCTACCAGATCCAGACCAAGTTCCGGGATGAAATCCGGCCGCGCTTCGGCCTCATGCGCGCCAAGGAATTCATCATGAAGGACGCCTACAGCTTCGACGCCACTGACGAGGCCGCGCAGGCGAGTTACCAGAAAATGTACGAGGCCTACACCCGCATCTTCCAGCGGTGCGGCCTCAAGGCGTTCCCCGTCGAGGCCGACACCGGCGTGATGGGCGGCAAATTTTCCCATGAGTTCATGGTCCCGGCCGAAACCGGCGAAAACGAGGTCGTTTACTGCGAAAGCTGCCACGACGCCGCCAATATGGAAAAAGCCGCCAGCCGCGCGGGCGCAATCGCCAGCGCTTCCGAAGGCGCGGCCGGTTCGCCCGAGAAGTTCGCGACGCCGGGCGTGGTCACCATCGAGGCGCTGACCAGGGCGCCTTTCAATGTTCCGGCTGATCGCCAGATCAAAACGCTGGTTTATTTGGCCGAAAGCAAGCCGGCGCTCATTTTGCTGCGCGGCGACCATCAGTTAAATGAAGCCAAGCTGGCGGGCGTCCTGGGCACCGCGACCTTCCGTCCGGCGGAGGCGCAGGAGATTTTTGACCTGCTCAAGGCGCATCCGGGCAGCCTCGGCGCGGTAAGCGTCAAGCACCTGCCCGTTTACGCCGATGAAACCCTGCGCGGCGTCACGGGCATGACCACCGGTGCGAACGAGGACGGCTTTCACCTGCGCCATGTCTCCATTGAGCGCGACATCGAGGTCAGGCAATGGGCCGACCTTCGCCTCGCCCAGGCGGGGGAAGCCTGCGCCCGCTGCGGCCAGCCGCTCAAAATCCGCCGCGCCATCGAGGTGGGACACGTCTTTAAGCTGGGCACCAAATATAGCGAGAAGCTCAACGCCCTCTTTCTGGACGAGAGCGGCAAGCAGCAACCCGCCGTCATGGGTTGTTATGGCATTGGCGTCACCCGCACGGTGCAGGCGGTCATCGAGCAGTGCAACGACA
>CALJZV010000126.1 GCA_937983475.1 uncultured Verrucomicrobiales bacterium | reverse complement strand
GAAGGCTGGCGATTGGCGGCAACTGCCGCTGCCAGGCATTGCGGGGGAATTGTCCGGCGGAACGCAGTTCGTCAGCGCCGACAGCGACGTGAAGTTGCAGTCAAATAAAACCGGGCTCAGCCTTCAGGGAGCAGTCCGCGGCGCTCCGGTTCGCTTCAATCGCACCTATCAATTTCAGAACAACCAGGTGCAGTGCGCAATCACCGTGCAGGATTTGGAGGGGGGCAGCGTGCCGGGCAAGGCTCCGCGCGAAATGAACACGGCCCTCGAGGTGATTCCGTTCAGCGGCAAGGCCGAAATCTGGAGTCGGCACTCGGGGCCGCGCGCCCGGACGGATGCCGAACCAGAGGATGTGTCGGCGCCGCGTCCCCCGGAGCGGCTTGCGGAAATCGGGCAGGAGGACCTGGTGGCCAACACGGTGATCCTGGGCTCCGAAAACGCCGGGGTGATCCTGCGCTGGGACACCGGCCGGATTGTGCGTCTGAACCTGGCGGGCAACGCGCTGTGCATCCAGCTTCAGCGGAGGCCTGTGCCGGTGGAAGGCTTGTCGTTCGCCTACACCCTGGCGCCTTTCCGCAACCCAGCGGAGCGGGATGCGGCCTTGAAATGAATCTTCAGGAAGGGTGTGATTATTTCCGGGTGATACGATTCGATTGCCACCTCTCCCCGGCCCTCTCCTCCATTTTTTATGGAGGAGAGGGTGGCCGAAGGCCGGGAGAGGAGGCCGCACCGGTTGCTGGGTTTGGCTGCGCAAACTCATTTTCGAGGAAATAAATCACCCGTTTCCAATCACACCCCTTCAGGACGGCCTGATGAAAAATCCATGTTCATTCCCGCGAGTCTGTGGTTAATTTTGCCGCGACCTTATGGAGTACGAAGCCGTCATCGGGCTGGAAACGCACGTTCAGCTCAAAACCAAATCCAAAATGTGGTGCGGTTGCGCCAATGCGTTTGGCGCGCCGCCCAACTCGAACGTCTGTCCTGTGTGCCTGGGATTGCCGGGCGTGCTGCCCGTGGCCAACGAGGAGGCGCTTCGCCTGACCACGCTGACCGGGTTGCTGCTCAACTGCACCATTCCCTCCCTGGCCAAGTTCGACCGCAAAAATTATTTTTACCCCGACGTGCCCAAGAACTATCAGGTCACGCAGTTTGACAAACCCTCCACGGCCAACGGGTATTTGGACTTTGAATTTCAGGACGGCATCACCCGTGTGCGCATTACACGGGCGCATCTTGAAGAGGATGTCGGCAAGAATTTTCATTTCGAGCGCAACAGCGGCGTGGACTTCAACCGCGCCGGCGTGCCGCTGCTGGAAATCGTTTCGGAGCCGGACATCACCAGCCCCGATATGGCCTACGAATATCTCAACGCTCTGAAGGACGTGCTGGTCTATGGCGGCATCAGCGACTGCGACATGGAGAAGGGGATGGTCCGCTGCGACGTCAACGTCAGCGTGCGTCCCCAAGGGCAGAAGGAGCTGGGCAAGAAAATCGAGATCAAGAACATGAACAGCTTCAGCGGCGTGCGCCGCGCGCTGGAGTATGAGATCCCCCGGCAAATTGAGACACTCAAGTCGGGCGGGCAGCTTTTCCAGGAAACCCGGCGCTGGGACGACATCGCGGGCATCACCGAAACCATGCGCAGCAAGGAAATGGCGCATGATTACCGCTATTTTCCCGAGCCGGACCTGATGCCGTTTCGGCCCACCGAGGCGTGGCTTGAGGAGATTTCTCGCCGCGTGGTGGAATTGCCGCTGGCCAAGAAGCAGCGCCTGATGAAGGAATTTCAATTGCCTGCCGGCGACGCTCAGGCGTTTGTCTGGGATCGCCCGCTGGGTGCTTATTTTGAGCAACTGGCCCGCCAGTCGAAGAATCCCAAGGCGGTGGCCAATTGGGTCATCAACAATCTGCGCGCCAAGATGACCGAGGCCAACGAGAAGTCCGAGGCCGAACAGGCCGCCATGGGCATTGAGCCGGAGGATGTGCAGCGCCTGGGTTTCGGCGACCTGAAGTTTCCCGCCGAACACATCCTGGAACTGGTGGCGCTGGTGGACAGCAAGAAGATCAGCAGTTCCATCGCGCAGCAGGTGTTCGCGGAGATGTTTGACACCGGCGAATCGCCCAACGCGATTGTAGACAAAAAGGGGTTGGCGCAGGTCAGCGACACCGGGGCGATTGAGCGGTTCTGCGACGAGGCCATTGCGGCGAATCCGGGGCCGGCGTCGGACTTCAAGGCCGGCAAGGTGGCCGCGCTGAATTTTCTCAAGGGCCAAGTGATGAAGCTTAGCAAGGGCAAGGCAAACCCGGCGCTGGTCGGCGAAATTCTCGAGCGAAAACTGAAGGTGTAACCGGCTTCGGGCCACGCGAGATTTTACTGAATTGTTACTTTCTTGAAGAAGTAGCGCAAAGCCTTCGCGTCCGGAGGTTCCACCGAATGTTGGCAATTTTATCCTGGGAGAAGATATGGGTTGCGGGGCACCGCAACCCTGCCAATAAACGGCAGGGTCGGCGCTGCCGCGCCGCCCTGACCTGCCGCCGAACAGGTATGGCCGCGCTCCAACTCGATGGCTGGTTGTTTGGGATTTGGGAATAGGTCCCCAACCTGCACCACGATGATAAAACGGTCGATCATCAAACCCTTGGCCGATGAACCATTATAGGGGCGGCATCATCGCGATCTCACTTCAGATATGTCGACCTTAACATTTAATGCCGCCTGTTTGAAGTGTCGTTTCAGTTTGTCTGCCAGATTGGACCATTCTTCGTGTGGCAACCCTCTCCCGGGAATCAAAAAGCAGCGAATTGCTGGTGTCGCTGCCCGGACTGTTAGCCATCCATCGCCATTCCTGATGTTGAAAGACAAGCATTGCACTTGTGACCAATTTAGCCTCCGCTCTCCTAATTGGACGCCCTCTGTGTCTAATCGGACGCGACGCGGTGGTTGAAGGATTCGTAAAAACAGAACAACTGAGCAAATACCAAACAGCAGAAGAAAACCGGCGCCGAAAATGCCTCCAATTACAAGGCGTGCGCCCCAGTTGGCGTGTTGATCAGAAATGGCATGAGCGAGCAGCCATCCGCCCACCGAGCCGAGCGATGTTGTGCCCACAA
>CALJZV010000125.1 GCA_937983475.1 uncultured Verrucomicrobiales bacterium | reverse complement strand
TCCCTTTACGGTCAAAAACAGGAACCGTGATGTGCGACAATTTTGTCGCTCCATATAAATTTCAGGCCAATTCGCGCGCCATGAAGACATGCACCAAATGTGGTCGCCAGAATCCCGACGATTGCACTTGGTGTCCTGAGTGCGGCACTACGCCACGTATGCGCACAGCTTCGCCAGAGGAGTTGCTTGACCGCGTCGTTGACCACAAGTCGTTCGTAGAGTTTATCACCGCACTTGCCGAAGAGCGGGGGGAGGCTGAGCAGATGGAGCGCGACGACCCCGTGCGCTATCAGCTTGGCGGCGCACACAATTGGCAGAACGGGAGCATCTCGTCTTTTCTCTACGCCTCACTGGCTTATTTTGACTCCAAGCCTATTAACGAACCGGAGTCCACGCCGAGTTGGAGGATGTTCGCGGAGATCCTTTATTACGGTAAGATTTATGAGTGACCAGTGGCACAACCTTCAAGGCTAGCTTTGATCGGGCGGGCGCGGGGGAGCGGAGCATCAAACCTGGCGGCTGCCCCGTGGGAAAAGCCGTTATCATGAGGGCGATAGCGTGGGCTGGGATCGATCGAACCAAACTCAGCTTCCCTTCCCACGGGGCAAATTGAACAAGTCCGGCGAAGTTCCCGAAGTCTTTCCCGTATTGGCCGTCCGCAAGGCCCCGTGCGCAAGGACCTGCGGTTTTCTTTTTTCGCCGCCTACCACTCGATGACGGCCGCGCCCCAGGTCAGCCCGGCTCCAAACACCACCAGCAGCACCAGATCGCCCCGCTGGATTTTTCCGGCTTCCACGGCCTCATCCAGCGCGATGGCGACCGAGGCCGCCGAGGTGTTGCCGTATTTGTCCAGGCTGACGAACACCTGCTCGGGCTGGACCCCAATGCGTTCCCCCACCGCGTCAATGATCCGACGGTTGGCCTGGTGAGGGATGACGCATTTGATCTGCGAAATGTCGATTTCGCACCGTCGGAGCGCCTCCTGCGCGGCGGTGTACATGGCGTTGACCGCGTTTTTGAAGGTTTCCTTGCCATCCATCCGCAGGTAATGCAGCCCCTTGGAGACCGATTCCGGGGTCGCCGGACAACGGCTGCCGCCGCCGGGCATTGAGAGCAGTTCCGCCTTCTGGCCGTCGGCACCCATGCAGGCGGTCAACAGGCCATGAGCGGCGGGACGATGCTGCAAAATGGCCGCGCCCGCGCCGTCGCCAAAGAGCACGCAGGTGTTGCGGTCTTTCCAGTCAATGATGGAGGAAAGCTTTTCAGCGCCAATGACCAGCACCGTTTCATAGGTGCGGGACATGATGAATTGCTGGCCGATTTCCAGCGCGTAAATGAAACCCGAGCAGGCCGCCTCGATGTCGAAGGCCGCGGCGCGGCGCGCCCCGATTTTCTGCTGCACCAGGCAGGCGGTTGACGGAAAGGGCATGTCGGGGGTGATGGTCGCGACAATGATCAGATCAATCTGCTCGGGGCGGATGTTGCCTTTTTCCATCGCCCGCAACGCGGCTTGCGCGGCCATGTCGGAGGTGAATTCATTTTCCGCCGAGATGCGGCGCTCCTTGATGCCCGTGCGCGTGGTGATCCAGTCGTCGGTGGTTTCGACAATTTTTTCCAGGTCGTGATTGGTCAGGACTTTGGACGGCACATAAGAGCCGACCGAGATAACGGAACAGGTGCGCCCCTGAAAACCATGCTGGGCACGGGGATTTTTGAATTTTTTTGACGATGGGCTCATGGTGTTGCGGAAGCGGGCGCGGCCAGGTTTTCTGTCACTATTTCCTCGTTGGCTCGGGCAATGTCGTCCCGGATGGTCTGGTTGATCTGGTGATGCACCGACTCGCTGGCGATGCGGATGGCATTCATGATGGAGCGTTCGCTGGCCGAACCGTGGGCCTTCATCACGTTGCCGTTCAAGCCCAGGATTGGCGCGCCGCCATAGGCCTCCGGGTCCATGCGGCGCTTGATGGTGCGCAAAGCATTTTGAGCCAGCACTGCGCCAAGCATGCGCTTGGGGTTCTTGGTCAACTCCTGCTTGAGCCAACCCGCCATGCCCTTGGCAAAACTTTCGATGGTCTTCAGCACGATGTTCCCGACAAAACCGTCGCACACCACCACGTCCACCCGGTCCTCAAAGAGACAATGCCCTTCTACATTGCCGATGAAATTAAGACTGGTCTGCTTGAGCAGGCGAAATGCCTCCAGGGTCAGTTCGTTGCCCTTGGAATCCTCGGTGCCGTTGCTCAACACGCCAATGCGCGGGTTGGAATGACCGAGAATTTCGCGGGCGTAGATGGCGCCCATCACGGCAAATTGAACCAGATGAACCGGCTTGCACTCCACATTGGCCCCGCCGTCAATCAACACAAACTCGCTGTTTTGCGTAGGAATGACGGTTGCGATGGCCCCTCGTCGCACCCCCTCGATGCGCCGAAGCGAAACGGTGGACGCGTAGAACAATCCGCCGGTGTTGCCGCGCGAAATCACCGCATCGGCCTGCCTGTTCTTCACCAGGTTGATGGCCTTGAGCATGGAGCAATCCTTCTTGCGAAGGACGTCGCTCGGCTTGTCGGTCATCGTCAGCACCTCAGCGGCGGGGATGATCTTCAGGCGCGGATCGTTACAGCCATTTTTGGCCAAGGCACTGCGGATTTCGTCCTCCTGCCCGACCAAGTAAAGCTCGGAAATCTTCGCGCCGGATTCCAGCGCGAGCTTGGCTCCGTCCGTGACCACTGAGCAGCCGTGGTCGCCGCCCATGACATCAACGGCGATTCGCATAAATAAAAAGAGCGCAGAAGGCCTTTGCCGCTCCGCGCTCTTCAAAGATTTATGCCCCGGCTTCGACGGTCAGAACTTGGCGGCCTTTGTAGAAGCCGCAGGCAGGGCAAACGCGGTGCGGCACATACGGAGCGTCGCACTGGGGGCATTTGCTCAACTGGGGCAAAGTAAGAACACTGTTGTAAGCCCGTCGCATGCGCTGACGGCTCCGTGAAGGTTTACGCTTGGGTACGCCCATAATTTCTCAGACGATTTCGTTAAAATTTCAGTTTATCCAGCTCGGACCAGGCCGAAGAGGGTTCGTCGGCTTTTTTCCGGCCTTTCTTGCCTTGGACCGAACCGGCTCCGGGCAGTCCTTTGCATCCCGCCTTGCACAACGGGTGCTGCGGAAAGGCGAGCAAAATATCTTCGCGGATATGCGGAGTCAAGTCCACGGAATCGTTGACCACCTCCACCTTGTCCTCGCCGCTCAGAGGCATGTGGCATGTCCAATTCGGAAAATCCAAATTTTGAGTGAAGCTCTTTAGACAACGCACACATTCGCAACGGAGCTTCAAATGGAGACTGCCCTGGGCCAGTAATGCGCCATCAAGCTCTTCAACCTCAATGTCATACGCCAGCGGCTCTGGGACATGCACCAATTCATCCAGCCCCTCCAGCTCCAACTCGGCCACATCCATCTCACCACAGAGATGGACATTCTTTTTCTCCAAATGACGAAGGTTGACGGATATTGACATAAACCACCTGATGGCAGGCTGTTAGGATATTTTTGACTTCAACGCCGCCTGCACATGCGTTGGGACAAAAGAGCTGACGTCACCACCCAGTCCCGCAATCTCCTTCACCAGCCGCGAGCTTAAAAACGTGTACGTTTCCCGCGGCATCATGAAGATGGTTTCGATTCGCTCGTTCAATTTACGGTTCATCAGGGCAAGCTGAAATTCAAATTCAAAGTCCGACACCGCCCTCAATCCACGGAGAATCGCATGCCCACCCCGCCTTTCCACAAAGTCCACCAGCAGGCCGTCGAACGAATCCGTCTCGACATGCGGCAGATGCTTGACCGCCTCGTTCACCAACCCAACCCGCTCCTGCAAACTAAATAATGGGCGTTTGCTCTCGTTGTTGGCCACGGCCACGATCACGCGGTCAAAAAGCTTGGCCGCGCGCTGGACGACATCAAGGTGCCCGTTGGTTACGGGGTCAAAGCTGCCCGGATAAATCACCGTTCGCATGGCCAAGGTTTACGACACCTGCCTGCTTTTTCCATCAGAAAAATAAAACCCCGCTGCGCTGAGGTTTTGCCTCGACGGTTTATTTTTTCGGAAGAACAGTCTTTCATGCTCGAACTTGAGGACGCTCAACAGCGCATTTTAAACGCCATTCATCCGTTGCCCATTGAGCGCGTCGCGTTGGCCGATGCCCACGGGTGCTTTGCGGCCGAAAACGTGGTTTCCGAGGTCCACCTCCCTCCCTTCGACAACGCCGCCATGGACGGCTACGCCGTTCAGGCCAAGGATGTCGCGAACGCAACAGGCGAAAATCCGGTGACCTTGAAGCTCATTGGCCGCGTGGCCGCGGGCGAGCGATTTTCAGGCACTGTCACTCCCGGCACCTGCGTCCGGCTCTTCACCGGTTCGCCGCTTCCTGAGGGAGCCGATTCGGTGGTCATGCAGGAGGACACCGAGTTGGATTCCACCACGCCAGGCCAGGTCCGGTTCAAGGACTTAGTCAAGATGTGGGAAAACGTCCGATTTCGTGGCGAGGATGTTAAGCCTGGCCAAATTCTGATCCAAACCGGTGATAAAATAAACGCAGGCGGCCTGGCGCTTTTGGCTGCTTCCGGTTTATGCAATTTGAGCGTTCGTCGGCGGCCGGTCATCGGTTTGATTGCCACCGGCAGTGAACTGGTCGAACCGGGACACCCATTGGACGCGGGCCAGATTCATGAAAGCAATCGCGCTGGATTGGCCTGCCTGACCCGTGCTGCCGGGGCCATCCCGCATATTTTTCCGATGGTTCGGGATACACTGGAGGACACTTCGACTGCGCTGAAGCGGGCATTTGCCGATTGCGACGCGGTGGTGACCAGCGGCGGTGTGTCGGTCGGTGAAATGGACTTCGTCAAGTCCGCCTTCGAGGCGATTGGCGGGCAACTTGATTTCTGGAAAGTCGCCATCAAGCCCGGCAAGCCTTTCGTCTGGGGCCGTTGGAAGAACAAATACCTTTTCGGCGTGCCGGGAAATCCCGTCTCCGCGCTGGTGACATTTACACTACTCGTGCAACCGGCGTTGCTGCGATTGCATGGTGCGTCCGAGTGCCTGCCTGAAACAGTCCCAAGCATGCTGGCCGAGCCCTTTTCCAACCCAGGCGATCGCCGGCATTTTGTGCGGGTCCGCCTGGACGCCACAGGCAACGCGCGGTCGTCAGGCGTGCAGTCGTCGCATATCCTGAGTTCACTGGCGCAGGCCAATGCTCTGCTGGACCTCCCGCCCAAGAGCCATTTCGCAGCAGGTCAGGCAGTGAGTATCATTCGCTGGGAATGATTCCTCCAAATTGAATCAGCCGGTTCTCGAATCTTTCATTTCACCATAAGACAATTAAAACTTTCGAAAATGAATCCAGCTTCCGCAGGTGCAAAAAACGACTCGAACCGATCCGGGAACTCCATCCCGGCCGAACTGTACTTCAAATCCGGCTGCACGCTTGGCGAGGGGCCTGTCTGGGACGCGGGGACGCTTTACTGGACCGACATTTCCGGCAAATCAATTTTCGCGAAGCGCGACGAATCCAAGGTTCCTGAGAAATACGAACTGCCGCTCGAAGTCGGCTGCCTCGTTCCTTGGAAAAACCAGCAGCTTATTCTCGCCACGGAACATGGCTTCCAACTTTTCGACCTCGGCAAAAAGCTGCTTGAGCCGTGGGCCGATCCCGAAAAAGGCAATGCCAACGTGCGCTTCAACGACGGCAAATGCGATCCGCGCGGGCGTTTTGTTGCCGGAACCATCAGTCGCCAGCGCAAACCCGAAGCCGCGCTTTACCTGCTCGATCACGACCGTTCCGTGCGTGAGTTATTGCGTCCACTAACCAATTCCAACGGCTTGGCGTGGTCGGAGGACGGAAAAAATTTTTACCACATCGACACACCAACGCGTTGCGTTCGCTCCTATGCGTATGATTTGGAAACCGGCCGATTAACTGATGAACAAGTCGTAACCAGAATTCCCGAGTCGCACGGCAAACCCGACGGCATGACTATTGATAGGAACGGCAATCTGTGGATCGCTCTTTGGGGCGGCTGGGGAATTGAATGCTGGAATCCGGTGACTGGCGAACAATTGGCGCGCATCGAATTGCCGGTCGCCAATGTGACCTGTTGCACGTTTGGGGGCGACAATCTGGACACACTATTCATCACCACCGCAAGGCAAGGTTTGGACGAAGCCGCGTTGGCGAAGCAGGAACTGGCCGGCTCCATTTTTTGTGCTCGGCCCGGCGTCAGCGGATTTCCAGCCAATCATTTTCGCGATGAATAATAAGATCCGGAACCATGAACCAAAAATGTTTGTATCCTAAGGCAGCTCTTCTGCCGTCAGATAACCAAAACGCAATCCTTGGAACGCCTACTGATCAGTCCAAGGTGCATTTTTGCATAAATTTATCTTCATGAAACACTCTGTCCTGCGATTTTGTATTTTGGCCGTAGTTCTGACGGCGATTGCTGCGTTCGGCACGGATTCGAGAAAGCCGAACATGATTTTCATCATGGTGGACGATGCCGGGCTTGGTGACTTCGGTTGCTACGGCGGAAAGCATATTCCAACGCCAAATGTGGATCGCCTGGCGAAGGAAGGAATGCTCTTTTCCAACGCCTACAGCGGCAGTGCCGTCTGCGCGCCGACGCGCGCGACTCTGATGACCGGTCGTCACACCGGGCACAATCAGCGCCGCGCCAACAACAGCAAAGACGGTCTGATTCACCTGGCGGATGATGAAGTGACCGTTGCCGAAGTGCTCAAGAAAGCCGGTTATGCCACCGGCGGATTTGGCAAATGGGGTTTGGGAAATCCGAACACTTCAGGCGTCCCGGAGAAGCAGGGCTTCGATGTTTTCTTCGGCTATTACGACCAGAAACATGCGCATGACTACTACACCGATCATCTGATCCGGAACAGCGAACGCGTCCCGCTGCCCGGCAATGCGGATGGCAAACGGACGCAGTATTCGCATGACCTCGTTGCGGACGAGACGCTGAAGTTCATCGAGCAGAACAAGGACAAGCCGTACTTCGCTTACGCCGCGTGGACGCTGCCGCATGGAAAATATGAAATTCCGTCCAATGCGCCTTTCGACAAGAAACCCTGGCCGGAGCAGGTGCGAAATTACGCGGCGATGATCGCGAGAATTGACACTGACGTCGGGCGACTGGTCGCAAAACTCAAGGAGCTGAAGCTCGATAAAAACACACTCGTTTTCTTCACCTCAGACAACGGGGCGAATGCGCCTTTCGTCGAACCGTTGGGAAGCAGCGCCGGATTGCGCGGCATTAAACGCGATCTTCACGAAGGCGGCATTCGCGCTCCGTTCATCGCATGGTGGCCGGGTAAAATCAGAGCTGGAACCCGAAGCGACTTGCTGACGAGTCACGTGGATTTTCTGCAAACCGCAGCTGACATCGCGAAGGTCGAAGCGCCGAAAAACGTCGATGGCATTTCGATCCTTCCAACGCTTCTTGGAAAACCGCAGAGCGTGAAGCACGACTTTCTTTACTGGGAAATTTACGAAGGCCCGTCGCCGTTTCAGCAGGCGGTTCGTTACATAAACTGGAAAGGTTATCGCACCGCGCTGAAAGGCCCGCTGGAACTCTACAACCTAGAAAGCGACCCGGCGGAATCGAAGGACATTTCCAAAGGACATCCGGAAATCGTGAAGCAAATCGAAGGCATCATGGCGCAGGAACACATCTCGTCCCCGCACTGGATACCGACCGTTGACCCGCAGAAAACCGCCGCGAAAAAGAAAGCGAAGAAATCGTAATCCGTTTTCGAAGCGTTCCATGAAACCGCTCCTCGTTGCATTGGCTTTATTCTTCGGTCTGTTTGTTTCGGCAAACGCGGCGGAAAAGCCGAACATCATCTTCATCATGCTCGATGACATGGGGCCGGCGGACCTTGGCAGTTACGGTTCGAAAGCCATTCAGACGCCGAACCTGGACCGGCTCGCTTCGGAGGGAATGCGTTTCACGCAGGCGTATGCCGGATGCAGCGTTTGCGCGCCGACACGCAGCACGCTCATGACCGGCAAGCACATGGGCCGCACCTCCGTTCGCGGCAACAGCGGCGGCATTCCGCTTCTCGATTCCGACGTGACGATTGCAGAGGTGTTGAAGAAAGCCGGTTATGCGACGGGCGGTTTCGGCAAATGGGGCTTGGGCGATCTCGACACCGAGGGCGTTCCTGAAAAACAAGGCTTCGACCGTTTCTTCGGCTACTACCAACAGGTTCACGCGCACTATTTTTATCCCGAGTATCTGATCGATTCGGGGAAAAAAGTTCCGCTGCCGAATGCAGGTTTTTACAAACGCAAGCAGGCTGAAGGCGGCGTCTCCACTCGCAATCCAAACGGCGGCAAGGATTACGTGTTCAGCGCGTACCCAATTTTCGATGAAATGAAAAAGTTCATTCGCGAGAACAAGGATCGGCCGTTTTTCTGTTACGCACCGTGGACCATTCCACACGCGCGATACGAAATTCCCGACAACGACCCCGCGTGGTTGCTTTACAAGGACAAGCCATGGACGGCGAAGGAAAAAGGTCACGCAGCCTACTGCACGCTGGCCGATCGGATGGTTGGCGATACGCTTGCGCTGTTAAAGGAACTCGATCTCGACAAGAATACGGTGATCTTCTTCTGCTCAGACAACGGCGCGACAGACGCGTCAAGCAACTTGAATTCATCCGGAGGATTGCGCGGCGAGAAAGGCCAGATGTATGAAGGCGGCATTCGCACGCCATTCATTGTGCGTTGGCCAGCGCGCATCAAACCCGGTTCAACCAGCGATGCGCCGATTTATCTGCCGGACGTTTTCCCGACCCTAGCCGAACTCGCGAATGCGAAATCGCACATGCCCAAGGATGTTGATGGCGTTTCGCTTGTGCCGGAAGTGCTCGGCAAAGAAAAGCTGCCCCGCGACCGCCATTTGTATTGGGAATGGAACGGCGCTCATTTCGCGCCTTACGAACCGAAGTATCAGGCCGTGCGCAGTGGAAATTGGAAGATTGTCCGTCACGAACTGAACGCGCCGTGGGAACTTTACGACCTTTCCAATGACGAATTCGAAACCACAAACCTTGCCGCCGAAAATCCAAAGGTCGTTGCCGCACTCTCGAAGTGGATTGAGAAAAACCGCGAACCGCACCGTCCGCAAATTGAACCTGTAAAGCCGCCGGGCCAAAAATGGCGATGAATAACAGCCAATTGGTCTTTGAAGGATGGCCGCAGGTGCCCTGCTGTTGTGCGGTCCGCCCGCGCCGAACATCAGACCAAAAAGCGCACCGAAAGATTTATTGCCAACGAGCGCTGAAGTGAGCGGTCATTTTGACGCAGTTGATTTTGTAACGAATGATTCGCGCAACTGTGTGCTTTTGTTTCCGCTGCCAATCGGCAAAGTTGTTGCCCGCGACATTAATGAAACGACAATCAAAGCAAATGCCATTGGCGCTGGTCGCCCTTGTTGCAGTCACGCTTTGGCCGGGACGCTTGCAATCGGACGAGAAAAGCGCCGCGTTGCCCGTGGTGGTTTGTCTCGGCGACAGCATCACGAAGTCCGGCTATCCGCAGGAGCTGGGAAAAATGCTGCCGATTCGCGTGATCAACGCAGGCGTCGGCGGCAACACTTCACGGCAAGGACTCGCGCGAATTGAAAAGGATGTGTTGTCACACAAACCCGACGCGGTAGTTGTTTTCTTTGGAACGAACGACAATCGGCATGATGCGCCGAAGGTGTTTGTTCCGCTGCCGGAATACGAAGACAATCTCACAAAGATCATCGACGCCTGTCGCGGCGTGAACGCCAAAGTGATTCTGGGCACGCTTCCGCCCATTGATCCGGGGCCATACTTCAAGCGTCACAAAAAGGCGGATTTCGACGCTGCTGGCGGTCTTGAAAAGCTGGTGGCGCAATATCGTGACGCGGCGAGCAAAGTCGGAAAAACAAAGAAAGTTCCCGTCGTGGATTTGAACACACTTCTCGCCAAAGATACCAGTTGGCGAAATCCGGATGGCGTCCATCCGACCGAAGAAGGCAACAAAGTCATCGCGAAGCAATTTGTTGCCTCAGTGGCCAAAGAATTGGGCGTGAACCCCACGACAAACACGCCTTAACGGCAGCGATAAGACGGCCAACGCTCTCCTCCATTACCAAAATGAAAATCATTCGTTACCAGACCCCGACCGGAGAAATTGAATTCGGCACACAAGCCGCCAATGGATGTTTCAGGCTGCGCGGCGATATTTACAACTCGCCGCAACCGACCAGCGAACCTGCACAAGTCGCCAAGCTTCTCACGCCAATCACGCCCACGAGCATTCTTTGCATCGGTTTGAATTATCGCAAACACGCCGAGGAAACGAACGCGAAAGTGCCGCAGCATCCAGTGCTGTTCGTCAAAGGCATCAACGCGGTGCAGAATCCGAATGATCCCATCGAAATTCCCACCTTTCTAAAAAGCGAACAGGTCGATTACGAGTGCGAACTGGCGGTAGTGATCGGCAAACGCTGCAAGAACGTCCGACGCGCCGATGCGGCAATGACGTTAGCGCCCGCGACTGGCAGAAAACCTACGGCGGCGGCCAATGGTGCCGTGGAAAATTCTTCGATACCTTCGCGCCCATGGGGCCTTGCCTGGTGACCGTTGATGAAATTCCCAATCCAAATTCGCTTCGCATCAAAACCGTGTTGAACGGAACTGCCGTGCAGGATTGGAACACCAGTGACATGATTTTCGACGTGCCGACGCTGATCGAGTTCCTCAGCGGCAGCACCACGCTTCTGCCCGGAACCGTGATCATGACCGGCACACCGCACGGTGTTGGTATGGGAAAAAATCCGCCCGTCTGGCTCAAGCCCGGCGACATCGTCATCGTCGAGATCGAAAAAATCGGCGCGCTCTCGAATCCGGTGGTGCTGGAAAGTGGACAAGCCTGATTTTTGGCAAGGTGCCTGTAGCCTCTGTAGTTCGCGAAGCGTCCAGACTGCTGCGATTCATCGCCGCCTCACATCGTGACTTTTACCGAGTGCTCTTCACCGTCACAGCTTTGTCTCCGCCCGGACATTTACATTCAGCAAACACTTCGGCTTCGGGTTGCTCTTTGGAAGACCAGTTGGTGAGCGGGCCGCTTTCGGTCGTTTTCAAAACCAAAATCGGCGAACAGAGTCGGAACACGTTTTCAAGTTCCTGCCTTAATGGTTTTCCTGAATTGAAACAGCACATCCTGTGGGCCAAGTTTCAACGGAGGCGTTTATGAGCATGGCTGGACTGTCGGTGTTTGACACCACCATACAAAAAACCAACCTGTGGCTTCACGAGCTGATGGAGGATTTGGGCTGGGACAGCCGACAAAAGGCCTATCACGCGCTGCGTTGTGTGCTACACGAGTTGCGCGATCATCTGCCGGTGAATGAGGCGGTGCACTTGGGCTCCCAACTGCCCATGCTGGTCCGAGGCTTTTACTACGAGGGCTGGCGGCCGGCGGGCAAACCGGTCAAGGATCATTCTGCCGAGCAGTTTCTGATCACCATCTCTGAGGAGTTTCCAAAGGATGCCAACAATGACGCCGAGAAGGTCATTCACGCGGTCTTTTGCCTGTTGTCAGATCACATTCCAGGTGGCGAAATTGACAAGGTAATTTCCGTGCTGCCCAAACCCCTGCGCCGTTTCTGGCTCGAGTTTCGTCCGCTGGAAACCTGAATCCAAAACATTAAAGTAATCCACGCGCCACCGCATTCCCTAACCAATTAAAGCCGGAATGATGTGTGCCGGTTCGACGCCGGTCAGGCGCTGGTCCAAGCCCTGAAACCGGTAGGAGAACCGTTCGTGGTCGAAACCCAGCAGATGCAGCACGGTGGCGTGGAAGTCATGGATATGCACCGGGTCCTTGACAATGTTGTAGGAGAAGTCGTCGGTTTCCCCGTAGATCGTCCCTGGCCTTGTGCCTCCACCAGCCATCCACATAGTGAAGCAGCGCGGATGATGGTCGCGGCCGTAGTTTTCCTTGCTCAATCCGCCTTGCGAATAAATGGTCCGTCCAAATTCGCCGCCCCACACCACCAGTGTTGAGTCAAGGAGACCGCGTTGCTTGAGGTCCTGGATCAAGCCGTAGCAGGCCTGGTCCACGTCCTTGCACTGCATCGGTAGGCGACCGGCCACATTGGCATGGGTGTCCCAGTTGTTGTGGTAAATTTGAACG
>CALJZV010000124.1 GCA_937983475.1 uncultured Verrucomicrobiales bacterium | reverse complement strand
CCCGGCGCGCAGGAATCGCTGAAACAAACGGTGCTCAACAAATCCGCCGAGCCCGCCGCGCGCCGCACCGCTTTGGAATCGCTCCTGAGCGCCAAGCCCGACGGTTTGCCCTCAATTTTGCAGAGCGTGTTGAACGAGCCGGAATTGCGCGGGCCAGCCATTCGCGGCCTGGCGGCCTACGACGATCCGCAAACGCCGCTCAAAATCTTTGCCGCTTACAATTCCTTTGAAGATCACCACAAGCGCGACGCCCTGAACACGCTGGTGTCGCGCGTCGGTTTCGCCAAGGCGCTCGTGCAGGCGATCGGCAGGGAGGAATTGCCCAGGCGCGATCTGTCGGCGGGTCTGATCCGGCAATTGCGCAACTTCAAGGACAGCGAACTCAACGCCGATCTGGAGAAGGTTTACGGCGCCATCCGTGAAACCGCAGCGGACAAAAAGCCGCTGATCGAAAAATATAAGCAGCTTTATCGCGCCGGCGGCTCGCAACCGGGTGATGCCTCGCGCGGTCGCGTTGTTTACGACCGCACCTGTGCCCAATGCCACACGCTGTTCGACGTCGGCGGAAAAGTTGGCCCCGACCTCACCGGATCCAACCGCGCCGACCTGGATTACATCCTGGAAAACATGGTGGACCCCAACGCAGTGATTCCGCACGAGTACCGCACCACGACTCTGGAAACCAAAGATGACCGCGTCATCACCGGCATCGTGAAAAAGCAGGACGACAAATCGGTGACCATCATGACCGCCAACGAGACATTGGTGATTCCGCGCGCGGAAATCGCGTCGCTGCACCAAAGCGAGCTTTCGATGATGCCCGAGGGATTGCTGGAGCCTTTGACCGACCAGGAAATCCGCGATTTGATTTATTACCTTGGACGTCCCGGCCAGGTGCCGCTGCCCGGCGGCGGGCAGTAGGTTCTTCGCCGCGTTTGGAGTAGCTGGTTACATCATAGATTTCGTAAAGCGCCTTTTATTTCGCCATGTGTAAAATAAAAGCCGTTGTCCGCGTTGGGGTGAATTAATGGGCGCCGCCCAGGCGCAGGAGGGCGGTTTCGGCGGCATCGCGGACGTTCTTGAACTGGTCGGTCTGCGCGATGACCAATGCCTCGAGCGAGCGGGGGTCACCGATGCGGCCCAGCGCCTCGGCGGCGGCGGCGCGCACTCCGGAGTCCGGGGCATTGAGCAACCGGATCAACAAATCGAACGCGCGGCCATCCCTGAGTTGTCCCAGCGTTTGCACCGAGCCTTTTTGAATTACGGAATCAAATTGCTCCAAAAAGCGCATGAGCGGGTCCACGGCGGCGGGGCCGAACGACTGAATAACCTCCCATTTCTTGAGAATCATGCACTGGAGCACCCGCTGGGAGACGTGGTCGGTTTCCCACTTCAACTGGTCGAGCCCCTCGGCGGCGGCCTTGCGCACGGCGTCATCGGCGTCCATCAGGCTGCGAACCAGCGCGGGAACGGCGCGCTTGCTGCCGCTTCGGGCCAGCAGCGTCACCGCCTTGTAGCGGGCGGCAATATTGGCGGAAGGATTATCCAGTTCGGCAATGATGGGCTCGACGGAGCCAGCCTTGGCATCTTCAGCAGCCAGCGCGGAAATGTCGGGCACCTCGCGCGGCGTGTCCTCAATGTCTGAGAGGGTTTTTGCCGCGGTTTCCCGGACCCAGTAGTGCCGGTCATACATGGCCGTCTCCAGCTCGGGAACCGCCGCCTTGGACGCTTCATTTTTTCGCCAGTGGGGATCGATGAATTCGAGCGCGACGGATGCCGCCTGGCGCACGGCGGGATGATGGTCGGTCAGGGCGGCAACGAGCGTGGCAATGGACTGGCGATCACGCAGTTTGCCCAAGGCCGTGACCGCAGCCAGACGGACGTCGTATTCGCGGTCGCGAACCCCGAGCATCAGCGGGGAAATAACGCGTGGATCACCCGTCTTGCCCGCCGCTGTCATCGCCGTGGCGCGCACCTCGGCATCCTCGTCGCGGAACATGTCAACCAAGTGGGGCGACATTTTTGCGCCGCCGATGTCCCCCAGACTTTCGGCAGCGATCTGCCGCACGCGGCGATCCTCGTCCTTCAACGCGCCGATGAGCGCGTCCAAAGTCCGGTCGTCCGCAAGTTTTTTCAAGGCATCCACGGCAAAAACGCGGATGCCCACATCCTTGTCCTTGAGCGCGGAGGCAAGCAGTTGGATGGCGCGCGGGCTCTTGAGGGTGGCCAGGGCCTGGAGGGCGGTTTTACGCAAGGAATCATCGCCCGAGGCCAAGGCCGCAGCCAGGGAATCAATGGCCGATTCGCCTTGCGACAAGGCATCCATCAATTTTCCGGAGGCCACGGCAAACAGGGCGCGTTCCTCTTGGGTTTCGGGATGCCAGCGGCAGGATTCCAAAAGGGCAACCGCTTTCCGGCGAACACTGGTGTCCTCGTCCCGCAGCAGTTCCTTGATAGCGTTGGTGGCTTCCTGGCCGCCGGACCGGCCGATGGCAGCGGCGGCGGCGATGCGGACCACGGGCGAAGTGTCGGATAATTTGCCGAGCAGCGGCTCGAAGGCCTCGGGTTCCATGAACTGCCCGACCGCATGAACAGCAGCGCGGCGCACCTGTTCGTCCTTGTCCTCGAACAGCGGCAGGAGATGTTTGATCGCGTCGGCTCCTTCGCTGTAGGCAAGATTTTCGATGGCCTCCGTGCGCTTTTTGGGGTCTTTCGACTTCAGCGCGAGCAATCTCAGCATTTTCATTGGTTGCGGCGGACGGGATGCTGGTTTGGACTGCCGTTGACGCGTTAGAGCGACAGCGGGAATACTTTAATTCATCGGATGGAGGGGGAGCAATGACAAACGGGGCGCCTGGGTTTCAATTCAACCTCGGGTTTGATTGGAACCGGATGAGATTTATTTCAAAACTGAGTCCATTGATTGTTGGCTCTGAGGACGCGTAAGTGGGCCATGTTGGCGGCGGTGGTGCTCA
>CALJZV010000123.1 GCA_937983475.1 uncultured Verrucomicrobiales bacterium | reverse complement strand
AATAATTTGCAGAAACCCAACCCGCAAGCGCCCGTTTTCCTCTGGAGAACGGGCGTTTTGTTTATGGAAAATAAACCGCGCCAGCACCGCTCAGTGCTGGATGAAGTAACTCAGGTTTTCCAACTCGATGGCGAGATTGACGTTGTTGACCATGACGTCCTCGGGCACGTGTAGAACAATCGGGGCGAAGTTCATGATGCCGGTTATGCCCGCCTCGACCACAATGTTGGCCACTTCCTGCGCAGCGGGAAACCGCACAGTCAAGATGGCCATCTTGACGCCGTGTTTTCGCACGACCTCAGGGATTTTATCCATACCGTAAATCGGTTGCTTGACGTCCTTGTTCCGGCGGCTGGTGTCTTGGTCAAACGCGGCAACAATTTCAAAACCTTCCTGCTCAAATCCTCGGTAGGACAGCAATGCCAAGCCCAAATTCCCTACGCCCACAAGAATCACCGGCTGAAGGCTATTGGTGCCCAGCAAATCGGAAATCATGGTGCTTAATTGTTCCACATCGTAGCCCAGCCCGCGCGTTCCGAATTGGCCGAAATAGGTTAAATCCTTGCGCAGTTGGGTGGATTTGACGCCCGCCGCCTTGGCCAGCGCCTCGCTTGATACCGTGCGGATGCTGTTGGCCTTGAGGCGTTGCAGGCAGCGCAAATAGACAGACAGCCGGTAGATGGCTTTGCGGGGAATTTCCTGGCGGGTGGGTTTCTTCAAGCGGTTTGTGGAGCGTGTTCCAATGCTTTCAGAAAATTAAAAAACCGCAATGCCAAGGATTATCAACAGTGCGCCAAGGGAAACCCGGGCGGCGCTCAATGTGCGAAGGCGTTTTTCGCTGGCCACGCTCCAGGCAATCAAATCGCGCATCCTCCAAGGCGAAATCGTGAACCAAATGCCGGCTATCACCCACAGGTAGGCGATGGTCACGATGATCAGGCGCCAGTCGCTTTCCGCCCAGCGCGCCGTGTCCACCATCAGCTTGGACAAGAGCAGCAGAAACACCGCCAGGCCGCGCACGGCCAGAAAGTCCTTCACAAAAATGCAGGTGCCGATGCCCACCGCGATGAACAGCGCGATGAGAAACGGCTTCATTCCCTCAAAATCAGCGATGATCTCCTGCTTCACATTCCAGACGAACCAGGCGGTCGAAACCAGCACCAGCACGGTGCCGATGGGCACGGACCGTGGGAATGCCTTTGCAAACTCAATGGCCTTGGCTGGCTTGAGCAGGGCGTAGAGGCCCGAAGCGACGCCCAGCAGGCCCAGCAGAATGGAAAGGGTCGAAAGTTGCATGCGTGTTTTATTTGCCGCTCAGTCGAGGTTGAGAATGGCAGGATCGCCGTAAAGAGTAAACGTGCCGGTGCGGACAATTTTCAGGTCCATCAATTGCCCGCGATGCCGCTCGCCGCCGTCGAACAGCACAATCTTGTTGCAACTGGTCCGACCGGTCATGCGCGCGGGGTTTTTCTTGCTCGGGCCCTCCACCAGGATTCGCACCGTGCGCCCGACCATCCGGTTGTAATTGAGCGCCCCGGTTTCATTCATCGTGTTCAACAAAACCTGATTGCGTTCCTCGCGGACCGATTGCGGCACCTGCTCGGGCATGTCCGCCGCGGGCGTGTCGCGGCGCGGGGAATATTTGAAAATAAAGCCGTTGTCGAACTGTGCCTCGCGCACCAGCGACAGGGTTTCGGCAAAATCCGCCTCGGTCTCGCCGGGAAAGCCCACAATGATGTCGGTGGTGATGCCAATGTCGGGGCGGACGCTCCGGAGCTTGCCGATAATTTCCATGAACCGCTCGCGGGTGTAACCGCGATGCATCAATTTCAATATCCGGTTGCTGCCGCTTTGCACGGGAATGTGCGCGCTTTCGCAGAGTTTGGGCAATCGCCCGTAGGCCTCGATCAAGTCGTCGCCGTAGCCCTTGGGATGGGGCGATGTGAAACGAATGCGCTCCAGTCCATCGATGTCATGGACCGACTCAAGCAACTGCACGAAGGCCGATTTGCCGTCGCGCGGCTTGATGTCGCGCTTGCCGAAGCTGGTGACAATCTGCCCAAGCAAAGTGATTTCTCTCACGCCGCGCTCCACCAGCCCCCGGCATTCGGCCACGATGTCCGGGATGGTGCGGCTGCGCTCGGCGCCTCGGGTATAGGGGACAATGCAGAAGGTGCAATACTGGTTGCAGCCCTGCATGATGCTCACAAAGGCGGTGACCTGTTTTTGCGTGGAATTGCCGAACAGCAGATGCTCCTTGATGGTGCCCTCGCTGCCCGGCTCCGGGTCGGTGTCCACGACGCGCTCGCGCTTGCCCGAAAGTATGTCGTCAAGATAGTCGGCGGCGCGGTGAAATTTCTGCGTGCCGAGGACCAGGTCCACGTCCGGCAACTGGTCAATCAACTGCCGGCCCCGGCTTTGCGCCATGCAGCCCATGAACCCCAGCACCGCGCCGGGCCGGTTGCGGCGCGTCTCGGCGATGAGGTTCTCCATCTTGTTGAGGGCCTTCTGCTCGGCCATGTCGCGGACACTGCAAGTGTTGAGCAAAATGACATCGGCCACCGACTCGGACGCCGCCAGGGTGTAGCCCTTGGACACCAGTTGCGACGCGACAGCCTCGCTGTCCCGCTCGTTCATCTGGCATCCGTAGGTTTTGATGTAAACGCTGGGCATCGCCTGAAAAATTGAGGCGATAAACTACGCCACAGCAGGGGTGAAGAAAAGTGCGAAGATGGAGCAAGGCAAAAGGTCGATACATTGATGTTCAATCTCAGTTCCGATCTTTTTCAAATGTTCAATCGTTCATTCTAACCCTTGTGCAGAATAACTCTCTGTGGCCCGCATTGGTGACTATCCTGACGCGCTGCCACCTTCCTTGTTCTCCAACAATTTGCAGGTCAAGGATGGTGGGGGCATCCTTGAAACGGCCCTTCGAAAATTTGGTAACCATAAACATCATCGAACACTAAAAGTCGAGGAACCAATTCATCGCTGGCCGGATTTTCAGGCAAATTAGCCTCCATGGTTAATGTGTCTTGTTCAGTGTCTTCGACAACGCGGAGAAGACGACCGTCGTGGACATAGATTTGGGAAATCTCCACTGTTTTCATAAGCGTCAGGCAACAGAATATCGGTCATTTTACTTGCATCATGGGATGCCAAAAATCAGGTGGGAAGAAAGTGCATCGTAGAAAGAATTTCACAATCGAGCGGTCAACAATGCAAAAAACTTGATTGAAATGGGTTCTACGGGAAAGGCAGTTCAGGCGCATTAAATTGACTGCACCTTTAATGCTTCTTTATTCCCTGCGCAGGTAAAGGTAGGCCACGCCGCCAAAGGCAACGACCGAGGCCAGCAGGCAGAAAAACACGCCCGAGCCGGTCTCCATGGACATGGCCTTGATGATGCCGACGGCGCCGGCGACAAGGCAGCCGAGAATGGCAAATCCGACCACAGTTTCTCCTGTTTGTTTTTCCGCGGTGTGAGCCGCCTTGAATTCCGTTTGAACGCGTGTTTGCTCGGTCATACGTGAATGGGTTCTTGGTTATATTTGACTGACAGGTGGCCCGCAATCCCCGGCCCACGCCCCGAAGTTAAATTTTTCCTCGGATTCTGTCTAGTGCGCCGTTGAGCTTCATCCTAGCCTGTCTATGTGAACGATTGGGCTAAACGCGTTGTGAAAAACCTTGTCGCCCGCAGGCTGCTGGCACCCGGACAGCCGGTGCTGGTGGCGGTGTCCGGCGGCGTGGATTCCATGGCGCTGTTGCACCTGTTGCACGCGGCCTCCCGAACGCACGGATGGAAAGTCTCCGTGGCGCATTTCAATCACCGGTTGCGCGGTCGCAGCAGCGCGGCGGATGAGTCGCTGGTCCGGAAAACAGCCCGGAAACTCGGCTTGCCGGTGTTCGTCGGGA
>CALJZV010000122.1 GCA_937983475.1 uncultured Verrucomicrobiales bacterium | reverse complement strand
CCGTTTATTTTTTATTTCGTCGGGCAGTTTGTGTTCCCGGCCTTGCGGAAAAATGAAAAGAAATACAGTTACTGGGGCGTCGGCGTCGGGTCATTCCTGTTTCTGTTTGGCGTGGCGTTTTGTTATTACGTTTTGTTGCCGATTGCCTTGAAGGCGGCGGTTCAATACTCCGAATGGCTGGGATTTCAGGCGAACACCTGGCGGGCTGAGGAATATATCGGGTTTGTCTCCAAGTGCATGCTGGGTATGGGCGTGGGATTTGAACTGCCAGTTGTCATTTTGGTAATGGTGAAGATTGGGGTGCTGGATTACGCAAAATTATCGGGCTTCCGGCAATACATGATAGTTGTGAATCTGGTTATTGGGGCTGTGTTGACGTCGCATGATGTAATCTCAAAAGTTGTAATGGCCGTTCCCCTTCAAATATTGTACGAAATCAGTGTCTGGATTGCGTGGTATTGGGAGCGGCAGGAGCGCAAGCAGCGCCAAAACCGCTGATTCTTGAATCTTGATGGCACCGTTAGCCTTGTCTGCCTTTGCGCGGGACATCCTCTGTTGGTCCTGACATCGGCGGCGTTTCAAAAAATTTCCCATCATCAATGAGGCGCGGGTCACCCGTACGCTTCAACTCTTCCATCAGTCGTTTTTCCATGCGCGCCCGTTGTTTGGCGTATTTCGCATCGTTGGCCACATTCCGGACCTGATGCGGATCTTTTTTCAGGTCGTACAATTCCTCGCGCGGCCGCTTGCCGTAGGCCAGATCGTAATGCCCCTTCCATTTGGGATCGTTGCGGTGGGTGACGAGCCAGGCCTTTGTGGGACCGGCATCCTCGTCAGGTAGCGTGGCACGGGTTTCCTCCGTTAATTCCTCGACAGTCGGCGGATTGTCGCCATCCAGGCGATAAGGATCGCCTGCGGGATAGCGGTCTGGCTTGAAGTTGATGATGTAAAGAAAATCGTGCGTGCGGATGGCGCGCTGGGGGTAGGGCAGGAAGTCGGCGCGCGCGTTCTCCACATGGCGCTCGCGCCCGATGTACACCGCGTCACGATGGCGCTCCACCTGTCCCGACTTGGGCGATTTGAGAATGTTCATCAGGCTCCGGCCCGTCATCACGTCGGGAATTTTGACGCCGCCCAATTGCAGAAAGGTTGGCGCCAGGTCCGGCAACGTAATCAAATCATCCACAACGCGGCCGCCCTTTGCGCCGCCCCAGCGAATGGCCAGGGGCACGCTGGAGCCGAAATCGTAAAGGTGACATTTTCCATGCGGAAAGCCTGGCGCGCCGTGATCGCCGCTCACGACGATGAGCGTGTTTTCCAGTTCACCCATTTCCTCCAGCTTGGCCATAATCACGCCCAACGTGGCATCGAACGACTGGATTTCGCCAAAATAATCCGCCAAATCCTCGCGCACCTCGGGCACATCGGGCAGGAACGGCGGCAGCTTGCCTTTCAACGAATCCGGATCAATGCCCCACAACGCCTTGCCAGACCCCTTGACCCATTTGCGATGCACCTGTGTGGGGCCGAACCAGTAGCAAAACGGCTGGTCCGGTTTCCGGTCGGACAGAAACGCCGAGAAGTTTGCCTTCACCTCGTCATATAGTTCCTGCTTGGCGGCCTCAATGGATTGGCCTTTCTTCACCATCGCGGTGACGTTCTGGGAAAATAAATTGATGCGCCCGCCCGCCTTTTCGTAGGAATGTTTCGGCGAGGCATACGGGGCATCAGGTGGCGTGCCCGGTCCCCACACCTTATAACTTTCGCCAATGTGATAACCGGCGTCCTTGAGAAGCAACGGATAGGAGGGATTGGAGCCGTCCCACACCGCGCCGCGCAGGATGGCCCCGCGTCCGGTGCGCCAAAAGTGTTGCCCGGAAAGCAGCGCGCTGCGGCAGGGCGTGCAGGATGGCGAACTGACAAACGCTCGGCGAAATAAAACGCCTTCGCGTGCGATGCGGTCGAAGTGCGGAGTGCGGATGACGTCGTTCATTTCGCCCGGCCCGTCAATTTTGGCATAGGCGCTGGCGTGGCGGCCCCAATCGTCGGCGAAGGCGAAGACGATGTTTGGGCGGCGGGTTTCAGCGGCAAATACCGTCGTGGCGGTGAATAGCCAAAGGAAAAGCAGGAGTGATTTGAAGCAGGACGTGTTCATGTTTTATTAAAAGTCAAATGGAGGGAAGTCAGGGTTTGATTCGCCACACACCCAGCGGCAGCACATCGGCTCGGGCCGCCCATGCATCCCATTTGGCCGCCAGTTCCTTGGCCTTGCCGGGATGCATTGAG
>CALJZV010000121.1 GCA_937983475.1 uncultured Verrucomicrobiales bacterium | reverse complement strand
CGTGCTCAAGCGCGTCAACAAGGGGGAATACGAGCGGCAGTAGCGGCTTGCCAATAAAAGGGCTCGCGACAACAGCAAACTTGAAGCATGGTTCCAGCAGGCATGAGCGACATGGATCAAATCCGCTCGGCGGTGAACAACGTGGCCCGCCGCTGCCGCTGGCAACGCGGCTGGAGCGGCGCGTGGACGGGGTTTCTTCTTGGAGCCGCAGTCGCCCTTGTTTCGCTGCTGGCGCACAAGCTTTTCCCCGTTTCCTTTACGGTGTCCCTGTTCGGGTTGCTGGCGATGCCGCTGGGAAGTGGGTGAAACCCATCTCCACCGTTGAAACCGCCCAATGGCTCGACGTCGAACTCTCCCTGAAAGAACGCCTGAGCACCGCTCTGGAAATCTCCCGGAAACCCAGCAACGCCGACTGGCAGCAATTGGTCATTGCCGACGCGGCCCGGCACGCCGAGAAACTTCGTTCGGTAACCGTGCTGCCCTGGCACCTGCCAGCCATCAGCCGGTGGGCGCTGTTGATTCTTGCGGTGATCGCCGGGCTGGGCTTTGTTCCTGAATACCGCACCGAAGCCCAACGGCAGCGCGAACAGGAAAAGGAAAGCATCCGCGAAGCGGGCGCGAGGATCGCCGAGTTGACCCAGCGCAGCCTGCAACGGCGGGAACCGGTGCTTGAGCCGGTTCGCGAAACGCTCCAATCGGTCGAGCAGCTCGGCGAATCGCTTTCCCAAAATCCAGTCACCCGCGCCGAGGCGCTCAAGGACCTGGCCAATGCCACCGAGAAAATAAAAGACGAGTTGCGCGACCTGGGAAAAAATCCCGCCCTCAAACCCCTGGAACGCGCCGCCCGCGAAAACGCCCGTTCCGGCAATTCCCTGCCCGCCGATTTGCAGTCCAAAATGGACGCCCTCCAACAATCGCTTGGGAACAAGCCCGCCGATTCAAACAGTTTGGAGAAATTAAAACAGGACCTGGAGAAGGCCAAAAAAGACGCGGCTTCCATGGCCAACGCCAATTCACCCGAAAGCCAGGCCGCGCGCCAGCAAATGGCCCAGACGCTCGCGGAGCTGGCTCGCCAGGCCAATGAAATGGGCATTCCACTGCCCGACCTCAACGAGGCCATTGCCGCATTGCAGGCCGACCAGGCCGCGCTGTTCATGAAGGAGATGGACGCCGCATTGCAGGATTTGGACAAGCTTCAGGAAATGTCCCGGATGCTTCAGCAGCTTCAACAGCAGGCCTCGCGCATGGGCAAAAATTTGCCCGAGCAACTGCAAAACGGACAGGCCGAACTGGCGCGCCAGACTTTGGAAAAAATGATGTCGCAGCTCAAGTCCGGCAATCTCACCCCGGAACAGTTGCAGAAAATTCTCGAGGAAGTTTCCAAGTCGCTCGACGCCGCCAAACCTTACGGCAAGGCTGGCGAATGTCTGGGCCGCGCCTGTGACCAGATGAAGGATGGCAACAACGCCGCCGCCGCAAAGTCGCTGGCTGAGGCTGCCGAGGAATTGAAAAAACTGCTCGAGCAGATGAACGACGCCCAACAGCTCATGGCCGCCATGGACGCTCTCAAGCGCGCTCAAATGTGCGTAGGCAATAACTTGAGCTGGGGCCAGTGCAAATCAAGCATGGTTGGATTCAAACCCGGCGGCAAGGGTGGCGCCGGCGTCGGCACCTGGGCCGAGGAAACCGGTTGGATCTACACGCCCGAGCAAAGCGACGGCTGGGATAACTCGGGCGTTTACCGGCCCGACATGGACGGGCGCGGCCTTTCTGACCGGGACCCCAATTTGCCGGACACGCTGGTTCCCACAAAGGTTCGCGGGCAGTTTGCTCCCAGCGGCCCGATGCCAGGCATCACGCTCAAGGGCGTTCACATCAAGGGCCACAGCACTGTTCAATATCAGGAGGCCGTCACCGCCGCGCAAAGCGAGGCCCAAAGCGCCATCAACCAGGACAAGGTGCCCCGCGCCTACCGCGGTGCCGTTCGCGATTACTTCGACGATTTGAAGGAGTAGAAGCAAAGAGGTGCTCTTCAAGGAACACGCAGACGGTAGAAAATCCCGTTTCCTTCCAGCCGATTCGACACGACATTTTGCCCGCCAATTACTCCCACTGTGTTGGTGACCGAAAACCACGCCCCGTTCAAATTGGTCGAAGCCTCCAGCAGCGCCACCCAGTTTGTTGACCAAAGCAATGAATGCCAGTCCCCTGCCACAGCCTGCGCCAACACCGGCGGATCCGGATTGATTCTCGCCAGAAAAAGGTCGCTGACGTTGGTCGTGGATAAGCTCACCCCGTCGAAGACAGCATTGGCGATGAACTTCCCGGTGAGATAAATGTTTTGGCCCGCATCCACGACGATGTCGGTTGTGTTGTCGGCATTGGTTCCGCCCGCCTGCTTCACCCAGAGGCAATTTCCAGCCGTGTCGTATTTCGCGATATATACATCGCTGAACGAATTCGTCGAAGTCAGGTTTGTTTCACCAAAGGGTGCCGTACCGGAGAAAAAACCCGCTACGTAAACGTGGTTCAGCGCGTCGCGAGAAAGATTGCCGTTGTCATTGTTCGTTCCTCCAATCTGCTTTATCCACAAAATCTCTCCCTCGGGGCTAAATTTGATGAAGGCCACGTCATCCCCTCCGCGACTGGTCAACACCGTGCCGCCAAAATTGGCGTTTCCCTGAAAGAGCGCCGTGAGAAAGACATTCGTTCCATCCGTCGTCAGCGAGTTGCCGGAATCCGCTCCGGTGCCACCCGCGCCTTTCACCCAAAGCAGGGAGCCGTTACTGGTATATTTCGCCAGGAATATGTCCTTGTTCCCCGCGCTGATGATGTTGGTTGAATCAAAGGTGGCCGTGTTCTGAAAATAGCCGGTCACAAACACATTCGACTCGGCATCTATCGCAACGTCAAAGCTCACATCATCCAGATTGCCGCCGGCGCGCTTGGCCCAAAGCACGTTGCCCGATGGATCGTATTTCGTCAGGTGCATGTCCGAATAGGTGGGACTGCCTGAGGCCACTGTCAGGTTCGTGGAGCCAAAACTGGCCGTGCTGCGAAAAAATCCCGGCACGTAGGAGTTCCCCGAGCGATCCACCCGAATTTGAAGACCCGTGTCGTGGTTGGCCCCACCGGCGCGTTTGGCCCAAAGGAGATTTCCGTTGGGATCATATTTTGCGACGTAAATCTCATTGCCGCCGCTGCTCACAAGATTGGAGACGGCTCCAAAGGTGGCGGTTCCGGAAAAATAGCCCGTGATGAATGCGTTGCCCAAAGAGTCCGTCGCCACGCTGTAACAGGCATCCCCTGCGGTTCCAGGACCGGCAGACGCCGTTCCGCCAGCCTGCTGCAACCAAAGCAAATCGCCGTTCCGGTTATATTTGGCCACAAAGACATCCTCCCCTACCCGTAAAAACAGATTTGTGGTTCTAAAGAAAAGGCTATCCCAAAATCCGCCCGAGATAAACACTTAAGCCGACGCATCGACAGCAACACCTCCA
>CALJZV010000120.1 GCA_937983475.1 uncultured Verrucomicrobiales bacterium | reverse complement strand
ACCAGCACATCGCCGGTGCCGCCTTGCGCGATGTAATCACCGAAGGCCTCGGCGGCTTGTTCCCAGACTGGGCGCTTGTCCAGATAGCCCGGATGCTCGGCGTCGCGGATGTCGACAGGAAACATGCGTCCCTCGGAATGAAGGGGGAGACAGGGATGCAAATAATCTTCCAGCAACCGGGCGTCCAGCGTGGCGGACATGACAATGATCTTGAGGTCTGGCCGTTCATTTTCCTGCAAGTCGAGAGCCCTGGCCAAGGTGATGTCGCCATAGAGATGCCGTTCATGGAACTCATCGAAAATCAGCACCGACACTCCATTTAATTTTGGATCATGGATCATCTGCCGAAGCAGCACGCCTTCGGTGACGAACCGGATTTGCGTGGCATCGCTTGTGACATTCTCAAACCGGATCTGGTAGCCAACCTGTTGGCCGAGCGGCACACGAAGCTCGTCAGCAACGCGCGATGCCAAAAGGCGGGCGGCCAAACGCCGGGGCTGTAGAATCACTGCCTGCCTTTTTCCAAGCAGTCCGTGCTTCAGCAACATTTGCGGGACTTGCGTTGATTTTCCAGAGCCGGTGGGCGCGGAAAGAATCAATCTGTTTTGGCCTCGCAGCAGATTAACAATGTCCTTTGCGATGGCGTAAATGGGCAGCAAATGGGCCATGCGCGGTAAAAGGTCGCAGGGAGCAATGAGTGGCGAAAGCAAAATGTCAGGCTGCCTTAAACGGCGAGAGAATAAGGCTTCATTTTACTACAAGGACGGGAGCGTCAAATAAAGCGGGGGGAACATACGGATGACAGCTTAATTTGTCATCGATTGCGCAGGGGTTCCAACACGACAAATCTTGTGCCGCCATTGCTCCAGACACGCAACAAGACCTTCTCCCCATTTTCGGCATCGCGGCTTAAGGCCACGGCTTCCTGAGAGTTTCGAACCGGTTGTCGATTGATCTCCATGATGACATCGCCCGGACGAAGGCCGGCGGCGTAAGCGGGCGATCCGGTGTCCACATTCATAACCAAAGCTCCTTGAATATGGGGCGGAATTTCAAACTGATCACGCCACCTGGAATCAAGATTGGCAACTTCTATCCCACGCAGAAGGCCACCGGTGCTTTCGGGGCGCGGGGCAGGGGGGCGTTCACGGGATGTGGGGGGCTGCATTCCTTTTTTTGGCATTTCACGGACTGTCACCTCGACGGTCATTTCCTTGCCGCCGCGCAACAGCTTGAGGGTTGACTTTGTTCCGGGAGGCGTCAGGGCTACAATCAGTCGCAAGCCTCGGCTGTCGTTGATTTTTCTCCCGTTGATTTCGGTGATAATATCGCCCGGCTTGATGCCGGCTTCCGCCGCCGGAGTGTTGGGCCAGATCTCTCCAACCAGTGCTCCGCGATCGGACCTTGCGTCAAATTCCCGCGCAAGCTCCGGCGTCAGGTCCGGAATGCCTACTCCGAGATATCTGCGGATGACTTTCCCGTCGGTAATGATGCGCTCCATGACGCCCCGAGCCATATTGATGGGAACCGCAAATCCAACACCTTGATTGCCGCCGGTCCGGCTTAGGATGGCGGTGTTGATGCCCACAAGGCGCCCCTCGGCGTCCACAAGCGCACCGCCGGAATTGCCGGGATTAATGGAGGCATCGGTCTGAATAAAATCCTCGTAATCCACAATGCCAAAACCGCCGCGACCGGTGGCGCTGACGATGCCCATTGTGACAGTCTGTCCAACACCGAAAGGGTTGCCGATGGCCAGAACGACATCGCCGACCTCCAGTTTGTCGCTGTCGGCGATGGTGATGGCCGGAATTTTCTCGGCATTAATTTTGATGACGGCGATGTCGGTTTGAGGGTCCGTGCCGATGAGTTGCGCGGTGTATGTCTGGCTGGTTCCCTGAAGGGCCACCTTGATTTCATCCGCCTGGTCCACAACGTGGTTGTTGGTGAGGATGTAACCATCCTCCGTGACAATGACTCCTGAGCCGAGGCTTTGTTCCCTGCGGGTGCGCGGTTGGCCCTCCCATGGGTCGCCAAAGAAATGCCGGAAAAGGGGATCGTTGAAAAACGGAAGGGATTCCCGCCGTTCCCGGACGAGTTTGGTAGTGTAAATGTTGACGACACTGGGCGCTGCCTTTTGCACTACGGGCGCAAAACTGGTGGTGAATCGGGTTTCGCGTGAGACAGGGGAGGTCTCGACAACAATCTTTGCCGGCGATGGCGATTCGGGTGATTTGATGCGGCGGAAAGGAGGATTTTCACGTGTGACCAACCAAGCAATGCCTGCCAGCAACGTAATTATTACGACGAATCGAAATCCTTTTCGCATGTTCTTATTTTATCACAGCAAACGCTTGCCCTGGAAATTTGTTGCCTGGGCAAGCATTTGCTTCAATGAAGAATTCTTTCTTCCAGCCGAAATACTTATCATATCAAACTGCCACGGCGCGTTTTACGCGGGCCTGTTTTCCCCAAAGATGGTCGCCCCGCAGTTCGGCCTTAAGAGAGTCAACTTCCCGGAAAAGGCTTTTCATCGCCTGATCAAAGGCGGGTATCGGGTCGTCAGCCGATTTTTCGGCGTGGAGAATATTGGAGGGCAGGCGCAGGGTCAGCTTTGCAGTAAATTGGGGACGCTGATCCTGCCGTTCCATGCTGATTTGCAAATGCACCGCCTCTTCTGGAAAATGCTCCAGATGTTGCTCAAGTTTGGAAACCTTCTCCAAAAATTTGTTTTGTAACTGCTCATGCGGACGAATGTGTTTTGTGACGACGTTCCAATTTAGTGTCATAGGCTTATCCTTTCTTTGTTTTGTTTGAAACACGCCCTTTTGACCAACCTTTGTTGGGCGCGCCATGAGTGTTTATCCCACCTTGATGTCGATGACCCTGGGTTTGGCCTGCTCGCTTTTCTCAATATGAATGGTCATCAAGCCATCTTTGAACTCCGCTTTTACCTTTGCCGGATCGGCATCGGAGGGAAGAGTGAAACTGCGCCTGAAAGAGCCGTAGGCCCGCTCAATGCGCAAATGCCTCAACCCTTTTTCCTCCTTCTCCAGTTTGCGCTCACCCCGCAAATGCAAAATTCCATTCTCCACGGTGATGTGGACATTTTCCATTTTGACCTCAGGCAGTTCGGATTTGATGAGGTATTCCTTGTCGTTTTCAGTTATATCCACCTCCGGATACCACTCCCCAGTGCCCATCAATTCGCTGAGTTCGGCCTCCTCCGGCCGAAATGAAGCCTTGGGAAGCATCGGCGCAAGGCTGCGCTCCAACTTGCGCTGCATTTCCTCCAATTCTCTGAAAGGGCTCAATGTGCTGCGAAGCTTCATTTTGGATCCTTTCCTTTGTGGATGATTGTTTGGGCATTGCCGGAACCTCCACAATTGATTCCGCCGAATGCGAAGTTCGAGGGATTTGCTTTTATTCATAATAAACCTGAAGCGGCCTTAAGCCAAGCCAATGGCCAAAATGATTCCGCAAATGCGGAATTGCTTGCGAAGGGAGTGGCAAGCTTTTAAGATAAGCGGGTTCGTTTAGAAGTGTAACTTATTATGACAACAAGCTCCGCTACCCCAAAGTCCCATCATGAAGCGCAGGTCTTCTTTGACCGCATTGCCGAAGATTATAAGAAACGGTCTGAAACCAAAGTCTACAATGTCAGCTCTTTGAGTTTCCGGCGTCGGCAAGATATTATAAGCGACCTGCTTAGGAATACACCTAAAGGGGGAACTCTTTTGGATTACGGAATGGGGCCGGCCGTCTTCGGGCCGCCTGCCGTCGAGCATGGCCTGAAATATGTTGGGATCGATATTTCTCCTGTTATGGTTCAGATGGCCAAGGACATGAATCTCCCCAACGCTGAATATCACATTGGCGATTTGGAATTGCTCAAAAATTTTCGCAATAAGGCCGACACCGTTTTGCTCATTGGCCTGATTGACTATCTGGAGGATCCCGAGGAAGGGTTGCGCCAGCTTGCACGATGCGTCAAGCCCGGTGGTCGGCTTATCGTCTCTTTCCGAAACCATCGCTCGGTGCCTCGTTTTCTGCGCAATGCGTCCAAGGCCGTTTGGGGTGCCCTGCGCTCCAACAAGAAGAATGTCACCGCCTTTGAAGCGCCTGTTTTGGAAAATTCGTTTGTGCCACAACGTGATTTTATTCCATTGCTCAAGGAAGAGGGATTTGCCTCCTTTGATGTTCGTTATCTGGATTGTTCTCCAGTGTTTTTTAAGCTGCCGCTTCCCAAGCCCATTTGGCATGTATGGAAGAAGGCGGACGAAATTCTTTCCTGTCCGGCACTGTCATTTATGTGCGCCTCAGGTGGACTGATGGCTTATAACAAAAAATAGCCGTGGCCCATGGCCTTTGTCTGCTTGATGTATCACTCACTGTCCGACGGGCGGTTTCCTGATTCGAGTTATCTCAAATACACGACCACCCGCCGGACTTTCAGTGAACATTTACGACAACTTAAGGAACACGGTTACGCCATCATCAGTGTTTCTAGACTACTGGAGCAATTGGCGTCTGGCCGTCAGCCGGATGAAAAAACATGCGTTTTTACCTTCGATGACGGTCATAAGAGTTCCATTGAGATGGCGGAAATCTTGGCGAATTCAGGCGCTGGCGGAACATTTTATTTAACCAAAAGCTACTGCGAGGAGCGGGAGGATTTTCTCAAGGAAAATGAGATTCGCAGCCTGGCGCAACAGGGCTTTGACTTCGGCACTCACGGCGTTACCCACCGTTCATTGGCTCATATGCCTCGCGAGGAGATGCAGGATGAGCTGCGCCAAAGCAAAGAATGGCTTGAAAATGTCCTGGGAAAGCCTGTGCGCAGCATGTCGCTTCCCGCCGGCCAAGGAGACAGCGAAGTGTACAGGACCGCATACGCCTTGGGCTATTCTGTGGTAGGAAATTCCCGCGAGGCGACCAACACCCTCGACAGTCTGCCTGCGGCCATGAATCGGTTTGTGATTCTGTCGCACCATGATGCGACGGCTGCGGGGAAGATCGCATCCGGCTCATTGACCTATATTTGGGGAAGGCGAGTTCGGTCAGCGCTTCTTTACGTTCCCAAGCGAATTCTCCAACCTTACAACAAGACACGCGACTCGGGCCCTGCGGTCAAATGAGTCGCATGGCATCGTAATTCCCGTTCACCAGTGACATCATCATCTGAAACCAAACGCCTTAGCATTTTATGGGTCAATTGCCGGCTCCTTCATCCCCTGAACGGAGGGGACCGGATTCGCACCTACAACATGCTCAAGGAACTCAAGCGCCGTCATCACCTGACCTATTTGTGCTTGAGGACGCCAGAAGACGCCAACGACGCCGTTGTTCAAGCCCGGGAATTCTGCGACGAAGTGATTGCCGTGCCCCATCCACAAACTTCCCGCAAGTCCCTGAGTTTTTACTGCGGTGTGTTAAGAAACACCCTGTCGGGAAAATACCCCTACATTGCCCAAAAGTATTTCTCCAAGGAAACGGTGGACCAACTTCGCGGCTGCATTTCAAGCCGGCCGCTGGACTTGATAGTCTGTGATTACCTGGCCCCGATGATCAATCTGTTGGCGCTGGGAAAAAAGCCCAGGGTGCCGACGGTGATTTTTCAACACAATGTTGAGTCCCTTATCTGGAAGCGCCACATTGATTGCGCAACCAATCCATTGAAGCGTTTCATTTATTCCAAAGAATACGAGCTGACGCGTCAATTTGAGGACACCTGTGCGGCATTCGTGGATGGCCAGATCACCGTAAGCGAGGACGAGTTTCATTATTTCAAGGAGACTCGTGGCATGAGTAACATCCTGGGAGCGGTGCCAACCGGCGTTGATTGCGAATATTACCAGCCTTCCAACCGTTCGGAGCCTTGCACCATGGCGTTTTTGGGATCCATGGACTGGCACGCCAACCTGGACGCGGTGAACTTTTTTGTTCGGGACATTTATCCGCAAGTCAAACAACGCTTTCCATCGGCCCGTTTTTTGGTGATTGGGCGCAACCCGCCTGCGCACATTCGCGCGCTCGCTGAGGCTGACTCGTCCATTGAAGTCACCGGGACCGTGCCGGATGTGCGGCCATATCTTGCACAAGCCTCCATCATGGTTTTGCCTTTGCGGGTGGGAGGCGGCACCCGGATTAAAGTGTTCGAAGCCATGGCGGCAGGGCTGGCGGTGGTGTCAACGCGAGTCGGCGCGGAGGGCTTGCCTGTCAGTGACAAT
>CALJZV010000119.1 GCA_937983475.1 uncultured Verrucomicrobiales bacterium | reverse complement strand
CGATAGCTAAATGCGATTTCATGGTATGGGTGGTTCCATTGAAAGTGTTTTTGGCCGGTCCGGCAATCCCAGCTTTTCGTCAACAAAAGACTTCAAAAGCCCGTCGAAAAAGATTAAACCGCTCCGCAGCTCGAACCTAAAATCAAACAAAACTTTTATGGCCATCAATACTGTCACCGCTCTGAAAACCGTTAAGAAAAACGTCCAGAAATCTGTCGATGCCGAACTCAGCGCCACCGGCGGTTTGCTCCGCCTCGCGCCTTGCTGGGTGCCGCGCTCATTCCTGCAACCGGGCAAACGCCTCAAGCTGCATCCTGACGACCTCTACGCGTTCGGCGCCAATCGCGGCGGCATTGACGAACGCTGGTTCGCGAGCACCACGCCCGCTGCCAACGAGGGCCGCGTTCCCGATGAAGGCCTGAGCTACGTCGTGATCGGCAAGCAGCGTTTCACCCTGCAACAGGCTGTGGCCGAATGCGGCTCAACGCTCGTCGGCAATTCCATTTGGAAGAAATACAAGCGCTGGCCGGTCTATTCGAAGTTCTTCGACAATATGGGGCCCATTCCGCATCACATGCACCAATCGCAGAAGCAGGCCAAACTCGTCGGTCAGGAAGGCAAGCCGGAATCGTATTATTTTCCGCCGCAGCACAACAACGTCGGCAACAATTTTCCCTACACGTTCATGGGACTCGAACCCGGCACCACCAAAGCCCAGGTCCGCAAATGCCTTGAGGATTGGAACAAAGGCGACAATGGCATTTTGGATTTGTCGAAAGCGTATCGCTTAAAACCTGGAACTGGCTGGCTCATCGATCCGTGCATCCTGCACGCGCCCGGATCGCTCTGCACCTACGAACCGCAATGGGGCAGCGACGTTTTCGGCATGTATCAAAGCATGGTCGAAGGCCGCTACGTTCCTTGGGATTTGCTCGTCAAAGACATGCCCAAGAACAAGCACAAGGACCTCGACTTCATCGTGGACCAGCTCGATTGGGACAAAAACGTCGATCCAAATTTCAAAGACAATCACTACCTCGAGCCGGTGCCCGTGGCCGACACGCGCAAGGAAGGCTTCGTCGATCGCTGGATTGTTTACGGCAAAATTGATGGCGAACAGCTTTTCACCGCCAAGGAACTGACCGTCGAGCCCGGTGTCAAATGCACCATCAAGGACAACGGTGCTTACGGCCTGATCTGTGTCCAAGGGATTGGCAAAATCAACGGCCAACCGCTCAATTCACCGAAACTCATCCGCTTCCACGAACTGACCGAGGACGAATACTTCTGCACCGAGGACGGCGCGAAAGCTGGCGTCACCTTCGAGAACACCAGCGAAACCGAACCGCTCGTCGTGCTGCGCTATTTCGGCCCGGAAGTGAACCCCGACGCGCCGGCAATGGGAGCGTACAAGAAGAATAAGTTTTAATCACACTTCGTGGTGGATCGTTTTAGCTTAGTTGGTCTCATGCTCAGCGCGACAACACCGCCGAGCATGAGGCTTCGTTTGACACAGTAAGCGCGTTGTCTTTTGCGCTTATGGCTGCGCGGGTCGCAATCGAAAGAAACGTGTCGGTGAGCTGAAATCGCTGTTTGTGTAAGCCCGCGATATGCCTGGAAGATCTTGATAAGGTCCAACCAGAGTGGTCGCCGACTGGAGCACCCCGGGGCCGTGCCATTCGATTAGATGCTGGTTTTGCGCCATGCGGGAACGCAGTTTCGGCACCGCCAAAGCCAAACCATGATAATATCCGGAGGCGATGGCGTTGATGTTTTCAGCGGCCGGAGGCAGGTTCGTCTGCCCGTAATAATTATCTCCCCAGCCAATCAGTGAACCGTCCCCGCGCAGGGCGAAGGTGTGGAGATCACCCGCGGCAATTGCGACAACATTGGTCAGTCCGGGCGGCACATTGGTTTGGCCAAAACTGTTGTCGCCCCAGACCACAACCGTTCCGTTCGAGCGCAGAGCGATGCTGTGGAGATAACCGGCGGCAAGCGCTTTCACAGAGGACAAGCCAGAGGGAACCGTAGTTTGACCGAAGCCGTTGTGTCCCCATGCGCTAACCGTTCCATTGCTGCGCAGGGCAAGGCAATGGTTGCGCCCCGCAGCGATTGCGCGGATGGCCGTCAGGACGGGCACATTGGTTTGTCCAAAGGAATTATCACCCCACGCCACGACCGTTCCTGTGGAGAGCAACGCAACTGAGTGACCTTCACCAGCGGCGACGCTTAGAACCGATTTCACACTGGCGGGAACATTGAGTTGGCCAAAATCATTTTTACCCCACGCCATGAGATTTCCGTCCGGGGTGATTGCCAAATTGTGAGCGGCACCTGTAGCGATGCCGACAAAGCGGTTTGTGCCTGAAGGCAACTGATTTTGATTGTCAGGGTTATGTCCCCAAGCGATCAGAGAGCCATTTTTCCTCAAGGCGAGGCTGTGAAAATCTCCACCCGCAACTGAAACAATGTCATCCAGCTCGGCAGGCGCATTGGTTTGTCCGCCAAGATTGTCGCCCCACGCGATGATAAAAGAGGGCGGACCCAAAACTGTCACTCGCGCCACCGATGAGGTGCTGCCGTATTGGCTGGTGACATTCACTCGATAATAACCCGAGTGGGACGAGTCCACATTCGTGAGCGTGAGGCTGGAATTGGTTCCTGGCACGGCGATCCCATTTAACTGCCAGTTATATGCCAGAGCGCCACTGCCACTGGCGACCACCGCCAGAGCTACCGTACTGCCAGCGGTGACGATCTGGTTAGTCAGCCCCTCGATGATCTGGGGCGCTGTTGTCACGACAACCGTTGCCACTTGGCTGGTGGCCGAACCGAACGCGTTGCTGGCAATCACATTATAACTCCCAGCGTTTGCAGGCGTGATGTTTGAGAGAGAATAATTCGGATTATTTGCCCCGGAAATGGGCTGCCCATTGTGTCGCCATTGGTAGGCGACGGGATCGGTTCCTCCCGCCAGAGAAACAAGGCTCAGGTTTGTTCCGGCGAGTAATGTGGCGCCTGAAGGATGCACCCGGAAAAATGGAGCGGAGTCATTGATGGTCAAAGAGGCAAATGAACTGGTGACGCTACCCAGAGAGTTGGAAATGACCACATGGTAATCGCCTGAATGCCCAGACTGTACGTTTGAAATGGAATAGTGTGAGGTTGTGGCTCCGGTTAAAGCAGAGGCCTCGCGGAACCACTGGTAAAACAGCGGCGCACTGCCTTTGGCCGCCACCGTCAAAGCGACATTGGTCCCTGCAGGTACAGCTTGGGAGGCGGGCTGCGTCAGGATGGAAGGCGCTGCGGGCAAAACGCGCAGCAATGCCGGCGCACTTGTGGCGACGCCGAGAGTGTTGCTGACGGAAACGCGGTAGTAGCCGCCATTCGCTGCTTGCGCGCTGGTGATTGCCAAAGTCGCATTCGTAGCCCCGACGATGTTCGCCCCTTCAAATGACCACTGGTAACCCAGCGGTGCCGTGCCTTGCGCTCCGACCGAAAAAATTGCGACATCGCCGGCGGAGACGGTGAGATTCTGCGGCTGATTTGTGATAAATGGACGGACCAGCACCGTTACAAAAAAGGTACAACTAACACTGTTCGTCCCATAGGTCGCCGTGCAGGTCACCAAATTGGTTCCAGAATGAAAGAGTGAGCCGGACGGCGGAGCGCTGACAACGGTCGCAACCGGTGTGGCGTTGGGAACCGGATAATTGACGAACGCGGAATTCTCTCCCAACGCGGCCGTAACCGTGAGATTGGAGGAGCAGGTGATGAATAAGCACGGCTCGGGAGCGGTCGCCGGACTGAATTCAAGCGCACCGAAATCAATCGTCGCAGAACTATTTGTATCGCCATCCTGAATACGTGAATTCCCATTAAAATCAGTTGCAAGAAGGTGCGGCACGCCGTTGCTTCCGCGATCAATGCAGGGTGATCCTGCAAGCAGGCGGAAATCACCTGTCGGTTCGCAAGTGAACAGCGGGTTTGTGGAAATATTCCCACTGACACCTGTGAGGTTTGTGATCAAACCTGAATAGGCGTTGCCGTTTGGTGAAAAAACATTGTTGAACCGAACGATGGGTGGGTTGTTGTCATTGAAGCCGCCAACTGAGAGTGCAGGGCTTCCGACCAGTATGTTGTTGATGATTTGTGAGCCGGCGTCATACCCGTCCGCGTTGATGGCCGAGCCGCTGTTCGCCACGATGGTGTTGTTGAACACATAAGGACCACGGTTGCCCGAGGGCACCAGCCATGTGATCCCGTGGCCGTTGTTCCGGATAATGATGTTTTGAACGATGTTGGCGTCCGAGCGGTTCACCATGCTCATCCCGTTGCCGCGATTGTCCCGGATCAAATTGTTCCGAATGGTTGGGTCACCTGCGGCAAACATGTCGAATCCGCCGCCATTGTTCTCAATGATGTTGCCTTCAATCAATGGTGTCGCGGCACCACCAAGATAAAAAGCGTTTCCGGTGCTTCCAGCGATATGATTGCTGCGAACCGTCGGAGAGGCGAAGTTGCAATTTATAGCGGTGCCGGTGCAGTTGATAATCACGTTGGAAACGATGGTCGGCGAGGCCGAGTTGGCCAAAGAAATGCCGCCCGCCCCATTGGTGATCGTGAAACCACCCAGCATTGCCTCGGCGGTCTCGCCTGAATTAAATGTTACGCCCGGTCCTGACAGAGGCCGGATCAAAGTGACACCCGGCCCATTTTCGCTCAACACCCGGACGCGTTTTCCTTTGAAAACCAGAGACTCACTGTAAGTGCCCGGAGCAACCAGCACGGTATCCACAGCCAATAAACTGGCGGCATCAATTGCCGCTTGAATTGTCGCAAATTCGGATGGAACCCGTAACGTCTTTGGCTGAGGAGCCGCTGGAGCCAATTGTGAACGCACTCGCACCTCACCCGTCATCTGCGGGGTACCACATTCACACCGTTGAGTGAACGTGGCCCAAAAGGTCTGCAACACACCGCTGCTGTTGGTGGAAATTTCATAAACGCGGAAATCTCCGCAAACGGTGTTGCAACCACGTCCGTTGCCCGAAATGCTCAGGCCCGGCCCGGAGCTGTTGAATGGCCACCGGGTTGCATTGGAATAAACGCCCACTGTCAGATTGGATGCGCCGGGAGCGTCAAAAGCCATGCTGAACCCAAATGCCCCGACCGTCACTGTGGCCGCAGATCCCGACAGAGAAATGCTGGCTTCATTGGTGGTCACATAGGTTTGCCCTTGGCCAATATAATCACCGGGTTGGCTGATTAACAGAGCTAGGTTGGTCTGAGCACAAATTGCGTATGAAGTAAGGCAAATGGCAAATGTGACTAAGCGTGATTTGAAGCGCATGGATTATTCCCTGTTTTAGATTTTTGAGCGAGCGAGCGACTTTTCCGTTCCCTTGGCAAAACTGTCAAGGTGATAGTTAAACCTTTAGCCTCCATCGGTTTTTCGGAAAACCTTTTGGAATCCAAGGTGCCTACGCCCTTTTAATTTCCCGCAACTTCTGGAACTCCGGGCGGCTGGTGTAAAACTTGTCCAAGGGATAGCAGCCGCTGATGAGGCCGTTGCGAGGCGCGGTGGTGCAGTCGCTGAAAGTGCGGCAGATGAATTTGGGCGTCACTGCGCCGGTCGCCACCGCGTCGGCCAGAATGTCCGGGTAGCTCAGCACCATGCGGCCGATGCCCACCAGGTCGGTCCAGCCTTCGCGCACCACAAATTGCGCAACATGCGGCAGGTATTCCTGCAAATAACTGTAGCCGCTGCCGATGAGGATCATGCCCGCTGGGGCATTGGCCTTTAATTGACGCACGGCATTGATCTGCCGCGCCACGTCCACCAGCGGATCGTAAGCGGGTTGGTAGCCGTCGGAGGGCGGGTAGGCCGCCGGGCGTTCCAAGTGCGGCGAGTAATAGGGCGAACCCGCGCTGAGATTGAAGATTTTCACGCCCAGTTCCCCGCAAAGCTGCATGAAACGAATCGGCTCGGTCAGATCCACTTCAACCGGGTTGTCCGGGTTGAGCCCGAAGCCATAGCGATAGGGCAAAAGCCCTGAAAAATCCTCCGGAATGCCCGGGCCAAGCTTGCCGGGCTGCGAGCGCGCCGGATCGGGCCGGAACGGCACGAAATCAAACGCGCTCAGGCGCACCGCCAGGTCAATCGGGTTGCCGCTGGCGCGGATGCCCGCGACAATTTCCCGCAGGATGCGCGTGCGGTTCTCGAAGGAGCCCCCGTATTTTCCGGGCCGGGTGAACGCGCTGAGAAACTCATGCAGCAGGTAGCTGTGGCAATGCTTGATGTCCACGAAGTCCGCTCCAACTTCGCGGGCGATTTTCGCGGCGGCGATGTAGCATTCAATGAGCCGCTCGACGTCCGAGTCGCTCATCACGACGTCATCGCTGGTGATGCCGAATTTCTTGTCGAGAATCGGGTGCCGATAAGCGATGCGCGGCTCGAGCTTGGCCTTGTCGGTGGGGCGGCAGAAACGCCCGGAATGCGTCAGTTG
>CALJZV010000118.1 GCA_937983475.1 uncultured Verrucomicrobiales bacterium | reverse complement strand
TGAGTGACATTGTATAGGGACGGGCCGTCCCCACCCCAACCCCGCCGATCAAAGCTGGCCTTGTGGGTTGGCCGGCTTCATTTGGCCCTGTTGAACTTGCTCAATGCAAATCCCAGTCCGTTGCCCTCACAACAGCGCTCTCCAGGCTTGTAATCTTCCCATCCCGAAAAGTTATTTTTGGATCAGCCAACTGAAACTTTACCAGCCTTCCATGTTCAGCGGCTGCCTTGAGGATGCGCGACAGCGCATTGGGGTCATTACGCACCGCGGCTGCATTTGCTGTCGGATGCGTGGCAACAAAAAAACTATTTTGGGTTACGGTCGCAGCAAAACCGCGCTTGCAGTCTATCTCGATAGTCGAAGGGGATGCGCCACGCCACTGAGTGATGTGAAATGTGCCAGTAAACGTGAATTGGCAGCTCCCGCCGTTTGCAGTGAGATTCGTCAGCGTGCCTTTCATGGTGAAGCCAACGCCCTCACCTTTTGCCAGAGCAGCAACAGGCAAGAGCAAACAGAAGCAAACAACGTATTTTATGAATGCGCACATAAGCCACCTACCGGACAAAATAGCATTGGCCGAAATCCATCCGGGTAAAACAAACTGGGATTGGCGGTTCATTGGAAGAACAGTTGCTCCGGCTCAAACGGCTGGCAAGGCTTGTTTTTCAGTTGGTCAACGGAAGGGGCTGCCTTCGCAAAGCATTTGCATAACAACCACGCTGCGGAATTCATCGGGCGCCATCGAGAGGACAGCAATCAGGGCATTGCGGCAACAACGCCCCACCGCAAACAATGTGTGAATGCGCCCCAATGAAGGTGCATCCTGGCGTCGCTTGCCTGCTGTTTGACATTGCATGGGGACAAGCTGTCCCCACCCCAACCCGTAGCAACGTCAAGCTGCGCGCGTAATTCAGCCCGTCGTGTTCACCCTCTCTTGCCGGAGCACCCTTGCGGGGAGGACGCGGGATTGTTGCCGGCGGGGCTTTCATCATGGCCGCCGAAGCTCAGCGCGAAAAACCGTTTCCGGAACGCGTTCATGGCGAGCATGGCTGACAGCCCTTCGTAAAAGAGGCCCGTCAGCCGGGGTGAAAATTGCAGGGACCGGATGATCATTCGCTGGACGCGCTTGCTGCGAATGAGCGCCTTGAGGCGCGGCGCGGGATAAGCCGGATCAATGATCTGACGGGCCACCTCCTTGCCGCTCAGCCAGGCGGGGTAAATCCCGATGCCGGTCATGTCGTTCATCAGGCCGGCCGCGTCGCCCACAAGAAAAATGTCCCCGAACTGATGCCCCTCGTAGGTGACGCACAGGGGAAATCCTTCCAGGTCATATTTCTCCCGGTATCCCAGCTCGCGGATCCATTTTTCCAGCTCCGTCCTCATGCCTTGAGCGGGGGTGCGGTCGGCGTCCCCTCCGATTCCGCAGACCAGATGGTTTCCGTTGGGCAGGGCGTAGGCGGCCCACGGCCCGATGCGCACGGCGTCCACCTTGAGCGCGCTGACATCGGTCTTGATGGGCAGCCACGTCTGCATGGCCACGCCCTTGAGGCCGAAAGGAAGGCCCAAGTGCTTCCTGACGACGGAAATGGAGCCGTCCGCGCCGATGAGCTTGTTGAAGGATATCACCTCGCCCTGGTGGGTGATGGCGGTTTTGCCCTCGATGCGTTTGACCTTCACGCCGATGCGGACCTGCGCGCCCGCCTTTTTCGCCTGGCCGGCCATCCACTCGCCCATCGCTTCCCGGGTGAAGCTGATTCTCGGCTCTTCCTCGTAGAAAATGCTCCGTGTGGCGAGGCGCGTCTTGAGCGTCAGTTCATTGACCTTGGAGGTGATGATGCTGTCGGGGATGCCCATCGCCTGCACGTCGCGGTTGAAAGGCAGGATGCCGGTGCAGATTTTCTTTCCCAGCACGGGCGTTTTGTCCAACACCAGCACCTCGCGCCCGCCGTCGGCCAGCTCGCGGGCCGCGCTCAGGCCGCCGGGTCCGGCGCCGATGATCAACACGTCTGTTTTGGACTTGGCCATTGCTTTGGACCAACCTCTTCGGCTGCCGGCTCTTTGCCCAACTGCGCCACGGTCTGGAATGCCTGAGGCGGCAAACGGAATAGGGATGGCTGTAAAATCGCAAGCGCGGCGCAGGACAGCAAGCGTGAAGTGCTCAAGGCAAAACCGTGCCCCGATAAAACTGGGCGGGCGGCGCGTTGGACACGATGGGCTCGGCGTACAGCAAGGTGCCCGAGCTGTTGAGCACTTCAAATGAAGGACCGGTGACCCAATTCACCAGGTTGGAACTTGGGTCCACCGTGAAGCGCTGATCGGCCTTCGCGGAAATTAAAAAGAGGTTTTGCCCGGCGACCTGCGAGAAGGAGACGAACCGGATCGGGTCCATGATCGGCTCGGTGGGCAGCCGCAAGATGCTTCCCTCAAATCCGGCGGCAACCAACTGGGTGCCCCGGCCGGCCGCGGCGTAAAGTCCCTTGGTGGTGGCGCTCCCCAGGCTGGACCAATTGATCACGTTGGTGCTGATCAACACGGTCCCCTCGCGGCCCACGGCGTAATGCGTTTGGGCAGCGCTGTTGGTGATCAACGCCACATCGTAAAGCCAGGCGGTCGTCCCGCTGGCGCGAAGGTTCCAACTGGCGCCATTGGAGCTGGTGAAGATGACGCCGTTTTCACCCACGGCCACCATGCGGGGCCCAAGAGTGCGCACCTTGTAAATCCAATTGGTGGTTCCGGAAAATTGCGCGGTCCAGTTGATGCCGTTGGTGCTGCTGAGAATAATCCCCTTGTTGCCCGTGGCCACGGCGAGGTTCACGGTGGCGTTGCTGAACCAGGTGACCGAAGAAAGGTAATTGGTCGTGGGCGCGGTGCGAACCGTCCAGTTGGTGCCGTTGGGGCTGGTCAGGATGGTGCCGTTGGCTCCCGAGACAATGTAGGTGTTGTTGAACAGCGCGACGCCCTGCAGGTCATTGGTCACCGGGGAAGCGACCTCCTTCCAGATTGCGCCCAGGGTGCTGACGGTGTTGGTGGTGACGGTGGTGCCGTTGGTGGTGACGATGTTGGTGAATCCGGGCGGGCTGTAAATGATTTTGCCTTTGTTGCCCACCGCCACCAGGCCGTTGGTCGAGCCTCCGACTCCCAGCAAAATGGTGTTGGTCAAGGCCGCAGGAACCAGCTCCAGGCTCCAGTCCAGCCCGTTGTTGCTGGTCATCACCGTGGCAAAATCGCCCACGGCGACATAAAAATCCGGCGCGGACGTGATGTCCCAAAGCCAGTTGCGGTAGGTCTCGGGCGTGAACCAAAAGTAATTGCTGTTGGTCCGGTAACCCTCAACCACCATCCCTGAACGGCCCGAAAGCAGCACAAAATTTCCCTGCGACACCGCGTTGTAATACGTCCAGTTGGGCGGACGGTTGGTGCGCGCCGGGTCGAGTTGATTGGCCCAGGACAGAGGCGGCCCAAAACCCTGAGCCGCCCGCACCTCGCCATCACCAACGACCACGAAATTGGTGGAGCCCGCGCCGCTCATGAAGCTGGCAATGCCGTTGAGGTTGTTGGTGGCGCCGGAATTTTCAGTCAGCCAGGTGATGCCTGCGTCCGTGCTGAAGCGCATGGTTCCCTTGTCACCCAACGCCCAGAAGCGGCTGTTGTTAAAGGAGACCCGGTTCAGGTGGTTTGTCGTTCCGCTGGAGCGAGTGGTCCAGTTGGTGCCATTGGGACTGGTGGCAATGAGTCCATTTTCGCCCACGGCAACAAATCGACCGCTGCCAAACGCCACGCTGCGAAGCCATGTCGAGCCAATCGGGCCCGACGCCTGCCGGGCCCATTGCACACCATTGGTCGTGGTGTAAATCGCGCCATTGTCGCCCACGGCCACGGCCATAAAGGGGTTCGCGGCAACGCTTTCCAGCCAGTCGGCGGTGGCGCCGGTGGTGAGTGTTCCGGGCTGAATGTCCGCCAGCGAATCGGCGTAGAGCACCGTGCCGCGCTCACCCGTGAACACCGCTCGATTTCCCAGAAACGCCAGCCCACGCAGCGCATTGGTGGTTTTGGACTCGTGCACCTCCCATTCCACCAAATCGTCGCTGGAGAAAATCTGCCCCCGGTCGCACACCTGAATGGTCAACCCGAAGAACGTGGCGGCGTCGTAAATGTGGTTGCCATGCGGCGCGGGGTTCGACCAGCGCCAACGCACGGAGTTGGTTTGCGCCAAGCCCACCTGTTGGGAAAATAAAACCACCACCAGCGCCATCACCGGGCAGAAAAGTCCGCGGATCAAAAATGGTTGCATGACATCAGGAAAGAGCGTGGGTTGTTTGGGGTTCGGAGGAGACCAAAGCGGACGGAAGACAAAGCGTGAAAACCGTTCCTCGAGGAGAAGTCTGCGTCAACTCCAGCGACGCGCCCAGATGCGCCGCGAGTTGTTTGCTGATGGCCAACCCGATGCCGCTGCCCCCTTCCTTTTGGGAGCGAACCGGCGCAAAGAGCGACCGCTGCACTTCGGGAGCAATACCACTTCCTTCATCCCGCACCTCGCACAGGACCGATTCGCCGTCACGCCGAAGCCGGAATTCAACACAGGCGCCCGACGGCGTGGCCTGGATGGCGTTTTGCAGCAGGTTGGCGAGAATGAGCGCGGACAAATTGGCCACGCGATTGGACACCGTGCCCAAGGCCGTTGGCGCACAGATGAATTGAACATTTTTATCGCGCGCCATGGGCGCAATCTTTGCGGACACCAGCTCCGCCAATTCCGGCAGGGTGATTTCATAACCCGCCCCGCCCTCCTCCTCCTCGCGCAACACCCGCACCACCTCGTTGATGAGTGTTTGCATCCGGCGCAATCCCGCCGCGGCGTCCTGCCATTCCTCGGCGTTCATCGCGGGAAGCTCCATGCCGCGAGCGGCCACCAGATTCTGCAAGCCGGCCAGTGGGTTCTTTAATCCATGAATCAAATGAGCCGTGACGGACCCCACGGCGGCCGTCCGAGCGGACAATGCCAGTTCCTGGTTGGCGCGGCGCAATTGGTCGGTCTGCTGGGCCAGTTCCCGGTTGGCCCGGTGCAACCGGCGAAAAGCCCAGACCAACCCGGTGACAATCACCACGGCGCCGACAGCAAACGCAATGGCCGTCTGGCGAAACAGATTGGCATCCAGTGCCGCGAATTCGGCCGCCACGCCCTCTCCGTCGATGATGAACTGGCCGATGCCCACAAGTTCGCCGGAGGTTTCAGAATGCAACGGCAGCAACACTTCCAGCAACGGAGCAAACCGGTCCTTCTCTCCCTCGCTGTCGAGCAACAGGAAAATTTCCTCCAGGTCCGCGCGGGGATGGAACCGGCTGACGGGCCGAAACTGCCGCAGCACGGGCAGGTTCGCCGGGTCCAAAGACGCCTCGGTCACATAATAAGGAAACGGCTCTATGAGGTCGCCCTCGGCATCGTACCACCGCGCCGCGATGACGCCCTTGAGGCGCGAGGTTTTCAAAATGACACTCAGCGGATCGCTTTCCTCGGCGGTCTCCTCGTCGCCGGTTTCCGACCACAGCGCGGAGACGGCATGAAGAATTTCCGCGTCGCGACTGACGATTTGGCCCTGGATTTTTTCGCGAAGCTGCAGGGTGATGAAATACAACGCGGCGCCAAAAATCCCGAGAGTCAGGAGAATGCCCGCGCCGGGAAGCAACAACGACCGGGGACGCCGGAACGAGGCTGTGCGGGGGGACTTCATCAGCTCAATAGATTAACAGGTTGGTGCGGAAATGCACTTCTTCTGTTCAGAAAACAGCCCAGTCCAGGCCGGTTTGAACGGTGTTGACGCGGTAGCGGTCCAGCGGCTGGTTGGACAAGACCTGTTCATATTCGTATTCGACAAAGATTCTGACAGCGCGGCCCAGGGCGCGTTCGATTCTCAGCCCGGCGATGTAGGTGGTGCGACTGCGGCGCGACAAGTTCGTGAAGCTCGCCGTCTGCACGTCATATAAGTAGTGGTTCCACTTGAAGCTGCCGCGCACTTCCCAAAGGTCGCCGCGGTAACGCAACTGCTGCCCGGCCTGATAGCGGGCATAGTCGAAAAAGCCCTGGCCATTGTCGTTGACACGCTCGTACACCAGCTTGGTTGTGGCGCGCCACCGGCGTTTTTCATCGAAATGATGCCGCAGCGCGGCCTCAACGGTGTGCAGGGCATATTCGAGGGAGGTGCCGGGCAAGGAAAAACCCTCTTCATCAAATTGAGCGCGGGTGTCGTAATAGCTCAGACGCGGGGAATAGGAGACGGACACCTCTGACTTGCGGCCATAATCCAGCCCCAGCACCAACCGGGGACCCGCCTCCCAGTAATCATCAATTTCCTCAACGGCAAACATTTGCCGCTGGCCGGCGAAGCTGACCTCCGTCCAGAGCCCTTTGGAAAAGTTGCGTCTCAAACCCGGGCGCACTTCGATTCGATGGCCCCGCACCTGGAGCGTCTGCACGTCGGCCTCGGTGATGGAGGCGTCGTACACTTGGTTTTGATAGGCATACTGGGCATCCAGCGACGCCTGCCAGTTCCCAAGGAATTTTTTCTTCACCTGGGCGGCCGTCATCACCAGTTGCTCGTCGTCCACGCTCCGGCCCTCGGGGAAACTCGTGAAATCCCCGGTGATGAGAAAATAAAACTGCGTCCCATCCAACGGCATCCGGTACAGGGTGTAGTCCAGCCCGGCGGTCAACGAGTAACTCTGGTCCTTATTGATGTTGCTGAGAAGCAGGTTGTCCTTGTAACCGCCGCCTGCCCGCAGGTTCAGCGAATGCCCCCATAGCGGGGTTTCCCACAGCAGGTCGTCGCCGGTCAATTCCGTCTCCTGGGCGAACGCGGTGACAGGCAGCCACACAACAAAGGCCAGTGCGACCAGAAATTGCCGAAGGGAGGAATGGAGGGAGGGGTTCATCAACGGAAAAAGAGCGACCGCGCTGGGCGGTCGCTCCTGGATGCCTCTACTGTTCCGACTTTTTCAACCGAAACTCAGGTTAGCGGGATCGGCGTTCCTGGCGATTTTCCCGGGTTTCGTCAATCATGCGATTGAGGTCCGGATGCAATTCGCCGCGGATGTCCTTGATGCGTTCGCGCAGTTTGTCGCGGAAATCCTTCTGCTGCTGGCGCCAGGCTTCCATGTTTTCCTTAAGCTGCTCACGCACTTCGGCGCGCTGCTCGTCGGTGGCGTCCTTGAGCTGCTTGGCCAGCTCGCGCTGTTGCTCGAGATAGGTTTCGCGGGCGGCCTGGAATTCCTTGATGAGCTCGCGCACTTCGGGCGGCATCTGCGGATGTTCGCCGGGAGGGCGTTCAGGGCGGTTGGGGCGGTCAGCGTGGCGATGGAAAATCATCGGGCGATGACGCAGGGTCGGCCGGTCGGGACGTTGCGGGGCGTCCTGGGCCATGAGGCTGCTTCCGAGCATGGAACCGCCAATCAGGCCAAGCAGGGTGAGGAGCGTTAACTTTTTCATAGGTCGTCTTGTTAGTTTTCTGTTGTTGTTGGTTGGCCACCACTCGGCGGCCAATTCTGAGAACCCTTAACGCAGATGGCGTGCCAGCGGGTCCATGTTATATTTAACTCATTGTAAAATAATACTTTACAACAAATAACCACTTCACACTCCATGCGGGCCCATGTGGAAATTGGGAACTATTCCCCAATTTTTCAGGAAGTTTCGCAGTCCGATTGGGGATTATTCCCCACCTTTCTGACCCGACAATCGGTAGCGAATATAATCGCGGGAAACGCCCAGCAACCGGGCCGCCGCCGAAACATTGTTTCCGGTCTGTTGCAACGCATGTTGAATGATCCGATTGATGGCGGCTTCCAGGTCGAACCCATGTTCAGGAAAAATAAACCCCTCGTTGAACCACTCGGTTGCCGCGAGGCCGGCGGGCGCGGAAGCCGGCTCCCCTGCCCCGCCAAGGTGCTCGAAATTAAGTTCCTGCCCCTCTTCAAAGACCACCGCGCGCTCCAGTTCATGAGACAGTTCCCGGACGTTCCCCGGCCAGTGATGAGCTAAAAGCCGCGATTTGCCCTGCGCGGTGATGTCGCGCCGGGGCAGACGATGGCGTCGGCGGATTTGGTCCAGCAGTTTTTCCGCCAGCAGCACAATGTCCCCGCGCCGCTCGCGCAACGGGGGCAAGTGAATGCGGTAAAGGTCGAGCCGATGGTAAAGGTCCTCGCGGAATTCGCCACGGGCCGCCAAGGCCTTTAAATCCCGGTTGCTGGCCGCGATGATCCGCGTGTCCACGGTGATTTCGCGGGTGCCGCCAACCCGGCGAATTTTCCGACCCTCGATGGCCGTAAGCACTTTGGCTTGCATCCCCGGCGACAGGCTTGGCAATTCATCCAAAAACAACGTGCCGCCGTTGGCCGCCTCAAACAATCCCATGCGCGCGGACCGGGCGTCGGTAAAGGCGCCCTTCTCATGGCCGAACAGCTCGGATTCCGCCAGGGTCTCGGGAAGCGCCGAGCAATTGACCTCCACCAGTGGCTGGCCCTTGCGCGGTCCGCGATGATGCAGCCAACGCGCGATGGTGGTCTTGCCGGTGCCGGTTTCCCCCTCGATCAGCACCGGGGGCAAAAGCTGCTTCATGCGCTCGTCCGCCTGAAGGATTTTGGCCAGTTGCGCCTCAATGGGCGCCAGCGCGGAACCGAAAAAAAACACGCCCGGGCGCGGTGGGCGCGCCCCAGCACCAGCGGCAGTTCATGGGGATCAAAGGGTTTGACCAGATAGTCGAGCGCCCCCAGTCGCATGGCCTCCACGGCTCCCGCCACGCCGCCATCGGCGGTCATGACCACCACGCCGGTGTTTTGCGGAAAGACCTTTTCGCGAAGCAGGTCAAAGCTGACGCCATCGGGCAGATGGACATCCATCAGGACAAAATCAAATGACAAATCCCGCGCCAGTTGGCGGCCCACCGCAAGGGTTCTGGCCACCATGCCATCGGCGCCCGCCTTTTCAAAGAACACCGTCAG
>CALJZV010000117.1 GCA_937983475.1 uncultured Verrucomicrobiales bacterium | reverse complement strand
GTGAGCAGAATTTTTTTCCCAAAGGTGGTTTCATTCTGAGGCAAGGTCAGCCGCTTCCGGATTTGGTTTGGGAACATCCCGATTTGGTTGGCAAGGTGCTGAAGGACATCGCCATTCCCACGCGTTGGTTTGATGCAGATTTCAACGAGGTCAAAGTCGCCCGTACTCCGGGACGTTATTACGTTTACGGCGAAGCTCCTGCACCTCATGGCCCTGTCCTCCGCAGAGCCATGACGGCTTTCTGTGTGGACAAAGAAACGGACCTGACCGCCTTGGCTGAGAAACAGATTTCAATTGCTGAGCCGGATCCGAAGAAAAAACGGGCTCTCATTGAGAAGATCGTGACTGCGTGGCAAACCACAGAGGAAGGCGTTGTTGAATTTGCGGCGCTGATGGAAACCGGTTTTGATCGTCGCCCAGTGCGACCGGGACAGTGGCAGATGGAGAACGCGACGCGCCATGTCCAATTGAAGCGGAAACTTATGGGATTGGATGGCCTTCCGCCCGTGGTGGTTGCGCCGCGTTCTATCAAGACGAATCCGGCTCCAGTTCTGCGAGCAGGCTCCTTGGACGAAACTCGTTTCACGCCGGACCAGTTGAAGGCACTCGAAGATAAATTCGACCGTTGGTATGCCGAGGCTCAACAGCCGACGGCAGTGGTGATTGCCCGGCGTGGCGTCGTTGTTTTTTCGAAGGGTTACGGAGCGTTGGAAGAACAACCGGTGACAATAAATACTCCCATGTTGCTGCATTCCGCCATGAAGCCGATTTTAGGTGTTCAGCTTGCGACCTATCTGGATCGCGGGTTCGTGAAACTGGATGAACCGGTGGGCAAATACCTGGTGGATTTTAAGTCCGAGGAGGACCGCGGTTTGACCTTCAGAGCTGGGTTTGTGCACACCACGGGCATTCATTTTCCATGGCCGCTGGCGTTCTCACGTCTGTTTTATTTTCACACCTGGCATGAGAGTTTGATTGCTCACTGCAAACGCGATTGGGCACCCGGCGCGAAACATCAGTATGGCGTTGTGGGAATGATTCTGTCGGTTCGAGCTTTGGAATTGTTGCGCGGCTTAAACTATTGGGATGCGATGGAGCGTGATCTTTTTACACCAATGGGCATTCGGAACATGCTTCCTGGGGGCACCGGTTTTTCGGCGGAAGATTTGGCGCGAATCGGGGTGTTGCTGGATAACCATGGTAAATACGGAGATTGGGAATTTTTTTCGGAAGAAACTTACAAATCGATTTTGCCTGCGCCTCTCAAGCCGCACTTCACGCAAGTAACCCTGACGTTTGGAATTGGTTTGCAAAGTTATGCAGGGAGTTTTGGTCCCGGAAGTTATGGACACGGCGGAGGATGTGGAACGCAGCTCATCGTGAATCCAGAAAAGCATCTGGTTTTCGCCATGGTCAGAAATGCGCCGGGAGAAGCTTATGAAAAACATTTGAATGAAGTGCTGGCATTTTTAAACGCATGGAATTCAGAACCTGCAAAATAGAGTTGGGATGAAAGAAACTCAGTTTCTTTAAGGGCGAGTTCAGTCCGAAATAACCATCGTCTGAAAAACAACCGTTCAGGTTCGGTAAAATGCTTTTCAGCGACGGGCGATCTGGTATTCAGTAAACCCTAACAACCTGACGAAATTTGGATTTGTTTCCGCGCAAGCCTCCGACGGGCGGTGAATGCGAAACCGATCACTTGTTTGTAATTTTTATGACATCAAAAACTGAACCTCTGAAACCGAAGACCAGTCATCCCTCCGAGCGCATCCTGATGGGGCCCGGCCCGAGCCCAGTCCCACACCGGGTGTTGCGGGCATTGAGCGCTCCCACGCTCGGACACCTCGATCCCCAGTATCTTGCCATCATGGACGAAACCTGCGAGATGCTCCGTCAGGTTTTCCAAACCAAAAACGCGCTCACGTTTCCCGTCAGCGGCACCGGCATGGCCGGCATGGAATGCATCGCCGTCAATCTCATCGAACCCGGCGATGAGGTCATCGTTTGTGTCAATGGTGTTTTCGGCGGGCGCATGAAGGATGTGATGGAACGTTGCGGCGCAACGGTTCATACCGTCGAAGCCGCATGGGGCGACATTATTTCGTTCGACCAGATTTCAGCCGCTTTGGAGCAGCATCCCCAAAGCAAACTGGTGGCAATCGTCCACGCCGAGACGAGCACAGGGGCGCATCAACCCCTCACTGGCCTGGCCGACCTGGTTCACGCAAAAGGTGCATTGCTGGTCGTGGACGCCGTCACCAGTCTCGGCGGCCATGAACTGCGCGTGGATGATTGGGGCATTGACGCGATTTACAGTGGCACGCAGAAGTGTCTGAGCTGCCCTCCCGGTCTCTCCCCCGTCAGCTTCAGCGAACGCGCGCTCGCCCGCATGGATGCCCGGAAAACGAAGCCGCAATCCTGGTATCTCGATGTCTCGATGCTCCGAAAATATTATACCGGCGGCGGAGGCGGCGGTCGCGTTTACCATCACACGGCGCCGATCAACATGACTTACGCGTTACACGAAGCCCTCTCCATCGTGCTCGAAGAAGGGATCGACAACCGCGTCGCCCGCCATGCGCAGGCGCATAAACGGTTGCGCTCCGCCCTGGAAGCCATGGGCTTGTGCTACATCCCGAAGCATTCCCTGCACAGCTTGAACTGCATCAGCATTCCCGCAGGGGTTGACGATGCCGCTGTGCGCCGTCGCCTCCTGGAAGAGTACGGCCTGGAAATCGGCGGCGGACTCGGCGTCATGGCCGGCAAAGCCTGGCGCATCGGCCTGATGGGCCACGGCGCCACCGTCCGCAATGTGGATCTGGTGCTGGCGGCATTGCAGCAAGTGCTTCGCTGACCTGCCGCAATGCCTGTCGCCGCACTCCAACGTCTGACGAACCTGCTCCCGGCAGAACGATTACTCGTCCGGCCGGAGCAGCTTGCAACCTACGAGAGCGATGGCCTCACCGCGTTCCGACAGGCGCCGCTCGCGGTGGCGATTCCTGAAACCGCCGAAGAAGTCATCGCGCTCGTCCGCTTTTGTCATTCCGAAAAACTGCCCTTTGTCGCGCGGGGCAGCGGCACCAGCTTGTCCGGGGGATCGTTGCCCGTGGCAGGGGGGATTGTCATCACGCTGAATCGGTTGAACAAAATTCTCCGGCTCGACCCCGAACAACGCATCGCTGTCGTCCAACCCGGGGTCATCAATACCGCAGTCACCGCCGCTGCCGCACCGCATGGGCTGCATTATGCCCCCGACCCCTCGAGCCAGTCCATCTGCACCATCGGCGGCAATGTCGCCTTCAACTCCGGCGGGGCCCACTGCCTCAAATA
>CALJZV010000116.1 GCA_937983475.1 uncultured Verrucomicrobiales bacterium | reverse complement strand
AGATCGAGCGAATTTTCGAGGCCTATTTTTCCACCAAGGAAAAAGGAACCGGTTTGGGGTTGTCCATCGTGCGGCACAACATGGAAATTTATGGCGGAGCAGTCCATGTGGAATCCGCGCTTGGACATGGGGCAAAATTTATCCTAAGATTCCCGGTCAAGACCGTGATGAAATTCACAAAATGAGCGCCACTTTGCCGCCAGTCCTGGTTGTGGATGACGAGAAGAACATGCGTCTGACTCTCAAGTCCATCCTGGCCGATGAGGGATACAAGGTGACCATCGTCGAATCCGCGGAGGAAGGCTTGGTCCAGCTTCGGCGCGAGGAATATTTCATGGTCATCACCGACGCGCGGCTCGGCGGCATGAGCGGATATGAATTCCTTAAGCAAATCAAGCAGTCCTGGCCCCAGTTGCCAACCTTGATGATCACCGCCTACGCCACGCCGAAACTTGCCGTCGAAGCCATCAAGTCCGGCGCAATGGATTATCTGGCAAAGCCTTTTGCCCCGGAAGAGCTGCTTCACGCCGTCGAGCGCTGCGCCGAGCGTCATCAGTTGATTCGTGAAAACGCCCATCTGCGAGCTTGCTCCAAGGATCATTTCTCACTGGAGCAGATCATTGGCGATTCCCCGCGAATGCGTGAATTGCGCCAGCTCATTCAGACTGTTGCGCCCACCAATGCCACGGTGCTCATTTTAGGGGAAAGCGGGACCGGCAAGGAACTGATTGCCGGCGCGCTCCACACTCTCAGCCAGCGGAAAAATAAAAATTACATCCGGATCAATTGCGCCGCGATTCCTGAAAATCTGCTGGAAAGCGAACTGTTCGGCCACGAAAAGGGCGCCTTCACCGGCGCTCTGAAACAAAAGCCAGGACGCGTGGAGGAAGCCGATGGCGGAACCATTTTTCTCGACGAAATCGGCGACATGAGCCGTCCCCTTCAAGCAAAGCTGCTGCGGTTTCTCGAAGACGGCACGTTTACCCGCGTCGGCGGCAACGAGGAGCTTCGCGTGGATGTACGCCTCATTGCGGCCACCAACCGGGATATCATCGAGGCAATCCGAGAAAACCAGTTCCGGGAGGATCTTTACCACCGCCTGAACGTGGTCCAATTCCGCCCCCCTGCCCTTCGAGACCGGGGCAACGACATCATTTTGCTGGCAGACCACTTTCTCCGCCAATTCAGCGCCCGTATCGGCAAGCAGATAAAGGGGCTCTCGGCATCCGCCTGCCAGAAACTTTTGGCTCACCACTGGCCCGGAAATGTGAGGGAACTGCGCAACGTGATCGAGCGGGCGGTCATCCTGGAAACGCAATCCGATATTCAACCGGAGAACCTTCCGGATTTTCACATCGAAACCCGCCTGCGGAAAGCCGAGACCATTGTCGCTGGCAACGGGGATTCCCTCGATTCGCTAATGGCCGATTTTGAGCGGCAACTGATTTTAAACACTTTGGAGCAGCATCGCTTCAATCTCTCCCGAACCGCTGACCAATTAAAAATCAGCCGTCATGCACTACGCTACCGCATGCAGCGCCTCAATATCAACGTCCCGGCCGAGGAGGAGGAAACGTCCATTATACCCAAGGGAGCCAACCGATGAAGCATCACTTCATGTTTGCGGACATACCCGGGGTACACCGGCTTCCCGTGCAAGGCCGGCAGGGATCGTTGATGGATGGATTATTCACGGACGCGGCGCTTGTCATTTTCGGAGCAGTATCGGTGGGCTTGTTATGCCTATTCTGGCTGTATTGGCGCCATAGGCGGACCGGCCGCCCCCCCAGATCGCTTGTGAGCGGCTCTCGTTCGCAGCGTTCCAAAGGCAATGGCCGACGCCGAAGACGGCGCAATAATCCGACTTTGGCCGAAACCGGCGGGTTGCCTCCCCGTCGCGATGCGCAGCCCCCGTCAACTTGCTGACATGGAACAGAGCCGATCCATCACTAAAAAAAGTGCCTCAAACCTCGCGCTGGCCTTCATTCTACTGCCCCGGGAGAAGCGGGACGGCATGTCGGCGCTTTACGCCTTCTGCCGGGAAGTGGACGATGTAGCCGATGATGAATCGGTGCCCCTTGAAGAGCGGCGCAACGCCCTTGCAGCCTGGAGGCGGGATGTTCACCTGGCGTATGGCAACGAAACCCCGCAGTTTCCCGTTAATCGCGAGCTACAACCGGTCATTCGTCAACACAAACTTCCCTATGATTTGTTTGACGACCTGATCCGGGGCGTCGAAATGGATTTGGACATCAAGCGTTTTCCCGACTACGCCGCTTTGGAGGAATATTGCTA
>CALJZV010000115.1 GCA_937983475.1 uncultured Verrucomicrobiales bacterium | reverse complement strand
GATACGCCGGGCCGCTCCCGTTGGCAACGGGCGTCTCCACCCGGAAATACTCGCCTACTCGCCACCGTCGAGTGTCTTGGGGTTGCCAATGCCCGAAAGCCTGGAACGGGCGGAGGGCTCTCCAATGCGCAAGCGCAGGGTTGACCGGTTCGGGTGAAGCCGTAACATCTGCGCACTGAATTATGAAATTGACCTGGAAAGACCACGAGGAAGTTGCCTGGGCGCTGATGGACAAGTTCCCCGAGCAGGACCCGCTCAAGCTGAGTTTCCCCAAGCTGCACAAAATGGTCTGCGAACTGGAGGGCTTTTCCGACGACCCCAACGCCTCGAATGAGAAGATTCTCGAGAACATCCAGATGGCCTGGTACGAGGAAACGAAGTGAGGAAGGGTGCTTCCTATGGTTAATAATTTTCAGGTCAACGCAGGCCAGCAGATGAATCTTTGAACGCCGATTGAATCCTTTCCGCTGAAAACCCACAACCGCCGATAAAATAAAAATCACATCACGCTTATGACCAAAACCGTCATCAAACCCGCCAAGTCCCCGACCGCCGTCGGGCCCTACAATCACGCCGTGCGCGTCGGCGACCTGCTGTTCTGCGCCGGGCAGATACCCATCAGCCCCGCCGATGGCAACCTCGTTCCCGGCGACATCAAGGCGCAGACCGAGCGCGTCCTGGAAAACGTCAAGGCCATCCTCGACGACCAGGGGCTGACCTTCGCCAACGTGGTCAAAAGCACCGTGTTCATGGTGAACCTCGCGGACTTCGCCGCGATGAACGAAGTGTACGCCAAGTATTTCACCAGCAATTTCCCGGCGCGCTCGACCATACAGGTGGCGGCGTTGCCCAAGGGCGCCAGCGTGGAAATTGAAGTCGTGGCGCATTTTTAAGTGTGGATTGCCAGCCCGCATTCCTCACCGCAAGTTGGGCGCGAGGCAATGTTGGAGCGCGGGTCTGCGACCCGCAGCGGCGCGCCTTTTGAACCAGACTTGGAAAGATTTCACACTTGGTCAAAAATGTGAAAGTGCTGCGGCTCACAGAGCCGTGCTCCGGCAAAGCCAGAAGCCATCGAGCTTTTAACCGTTCAACCCTTTAACAATTCAACGATTTAACACAATCCATGCCCGCCGCCGCTTATCTTGCCATCGGTTTTGTGATCGGCGCCGTGCTGGGCTGGGTCATTGGGTTTTTGTTAAATAAAAAGTCCGGCGCGCCCGCCGATAACCGCCTGGAGAACGAGCTGCGCCTTCAAGCGCAGCAGCGCGAGGCCGAGTTGGCCGAGACCCGTTCGCGCCTGACGGAAACCGCCAGTTCCCTCGCCGCCGCAGAGGCCCACCGTTGCGCCGCCGAGAAACTGCTCGCCGAGCAGAAGCAGCTTCACGAAAAGGCGCTGGCCGACGCCCGGGTGGCGCAGGAGAAGGCGCTGGCCGACTTGCGCGAGGCCTTCAAGGCCCTGAGCGCCGACGCCCTCAAGCAGACGCAACCGCAGTTCCTGCAACTCGCCAATGAGACGCTCGCCAAGTTCCAGGAATCGGCCAAGGGCGACCTGGCGCAGCGCCAGCAGGCCATTGCCACGCTTGTGGAGCCGCTCAAGCTGCAACTGGACACCTACCAGAAGCGCTTGCAGCAGAATGAAACCGCCCAGGCCACGGTGCTGGGCGAAGTCAAAAAGCAGTTGGAAAGCCTCTCGCAAAACAGCCAGTTGCTTTCCAACGAAACCCTGCAACTGCGCCGGGTGCTCAGTTCCAACCAGGCCCGCGGCCGCTGGGGCGAGGAAACTTTGCGCCGCGTCGTCGAGGCCGCCGGCATGAGCGCGCACTGCGACTTCAGCGAGCAGGCGCAATCCGGCGACAGCAAGCCCGACCTGATTGTCCGTTTGCCCGGCGATCGCATGATCATCGTGGACGCCAAGGTGCCTGACCTGGATTTTCTTTCCGCCATGGACGCCGCCGACCCGCTCAAGCGCGGCGAGGCGCTTGCCCAACATGCTCAGAAATTAAAGGCCACAATCAAGGCTCTGGCCGACCGCGATTATCCCAAGCAATTTGCCAATTCCCTCGATTACGTGGTGCTGTTCCTGCCCGCCGAGTCGCTCTTCAGCGCGGCGCTTGAGGGCGACCGCGACCTGATTGTCTGGGCCGCCAACCGGCAGATTCTCCTGGCCACTCCGGCGTCGCTCATCGCCCTGTTGCGCGCGGTGAGCCTGAGCTGGCAGCAGCATGCCCAGACACAGAATGCCCGGGAGATTGCCGCCGCGGCGCAGGAGTTGTTCAGCCGCGTGGCGAGGTTCACCGAGCATTTTGAGAAAATCCGGGCCGGCCTGGAGCGGGCCAACGCCGCCTACAACGACGCGGTGGGCAGTTACGAGCGGATGGTGCGTCCCAGCGGCCAGCGGATGCTCGACCTGGGCAGCGGCGCGCCCGGAAAAGACCTCGCCGACGCCCAGCCTTTGGCCGACAGGCTGCGGCTGCCGCCCAACCCGTAACGGTGTGGGAAATTATACACCCGTCCAAGCCAGGAGGACCGGTTCTCCCTCACCTCAATCCTCTCCCGCTGGGAGAGGAAGAAATTCGCGCCGCGCCGTTGAATTTTTGATGCACTCCAATTTCTGCCTGCGCTCCGGAAACCGCACTGCTTCATTTTCCTGAAAGGCGACGGCAACGTGTTGGGCGCCGTTTACTTTTTGCTGGCCCGGCGGCTGGGTTTCTTTTGAGCCGGACGCGCGGTTTTTTTCTTCGGCGATTCCTCGGGGGACAGTTTGTCCACGAACTTTTGCATGGCCTCCTCCTGCTCTTCGATGGACTCGACCATTTTGAACTGCGTGCGGCAGCGATCGAGGTTATGGCCCGGCCGGTGAATGCGGAAGTAGGTGTCGCCGTTGAGGAAATCCGTCAGGAAACGCAGGCCGATGGTGAAGGTGATCAATTTTCCGGCAAATGGAATCAGCTCCTTCTCGGCGGGCGTGAGGAATTGTCCAGCCGTGGTGAGATAGCCGCGCGCAATGCTCTCGAACATCGGCATCAACATGCGGACCTTGCGCAGGTCGCGCTCGTCCTCAAGCGTCGGGCTGGTCGCGGTGCGGACAATGTCGCCCAGGTCATACAGGGCGCATCCGGGCATGACGGTGTCCAGGTCCACCACGCACATGGCCTCGCCGCTCTGGCTGTCGAGCATCACGTTGTTGAACTTGGTGTCGTTATGCGTGATGCGCTCGGGGATTTTGCCCTTGGCCATGGCGTTGAGAATGACGTCCACCAGCGGCTCGTGCTTGAGGGCGAAGTCAATTTCCTTTTTCGCCTCTCGCGCGCGGTTGAAGTGGTCCTTCTTCACCGCCTCAAGCAGGGCATGCAAGCGTTTTCGGGTGTTATGGAAGGCGGGAATGGTTTCATGCAACCGCCCGCCGGGCAAATCCACCAGCAGGCTCTGGAACTGGCCGAACGCCTTTCCGGCCTCGAAGGCCTGCTTGGGCGATTGCACCGCCTCAAAGGTCTGCACCCCCTCGACAAACACAAAGGTGCGCCAGCAGTCGCCGGCGCCGTTGCGGAAAAACGACTCCCCATCGCGCGTCGGGACAATGGTCAAACAGCGACGGGTGATGTCGCTCGCGGACGTTTCCTCAAGCTTTTTGCGGAGGTGATTGGTCACGCGGACCACGTTGCTCATGACCGCGTCGGGGTTCTTGAAGACGTTCCGGTTGATCTTCTGATGAATATACCGCACGCGCGTGCCGCCCTGGTCGTAGGTGGCGGAATAGGTTTCGTTGATGTGGCCGATCTTGCACGTTTCGGCGTGCATAATTTCCCCGTAAATCTGGAACTGCTTGGAAATTTCCGTCAGTTGGTGTTCTTGGTATGGCATAGGCAGCAACGGCCTATGACTTTAAGGAAGCGGCACGCTCAACTCCAGCCCCTTCGTTGTTTTTTGTCGCCAGGCCGGGGACCAGCGTCCGCAATTCGTCCGGCAGCCACAGGCGCAGCAGCGGGCCGGTCATGGCGGTGGTCAGCAGCGCCATGATGACAAACATGGTGAAGAGTTCGCGCGGCAGCAGCCCGAGGTCGTAACCCACGTTGATCGCCACCAGCGCCATCAACGCGCGGGTGTTCATCAGCGTGGCGATGCACAGGGCGTCGCGATTGGGCTGCCCGGTGACGCGGGCTCCCAGCCAGCAACCGCCCAGCTTGGCGGCCACGGCGGCCAACAACACCACGACACATCCCCTCCACGCCAGGCCGGAGCTCAACGAGCCAATCTCGGTGCGCAGCCCGGTGTTGGTGAAGAAAATCGGCACCAGCGCCACCAGGACAAAGCCGGAGAATTTGTCGCGCCACGCCTGCACCAGATCGGTCTCGTCGTGCAACGCGACGCCCAAGAGAAAGGCGCCGAACAGCGAGAACACCCCCAGTTGACTGGTGACAAAGCAGGAGAAAAACAGCGTCACCAACAGCACGGCCAGGAATGTCGGCGGCAGGTGGTTCTCCGACGAGTGGCGGGCGCGGCGCCAGAACCGCTTAATCATCGGCCCGACGAATTTTCTCAGCGCGAAGAACACCAGCACGATGCCCAGCACCTGGAAGGCCACCGGCCCCCATTTGAATTCCGAGGTCGCCAGCGCGGTGATGACCGCCAAGCCGATCCAGCCAATGACGTCGTCAATGGCCGCCGCGCTGATGGCCAAGGCCGCCAACGGGGTGCGCTCCAGTTTCATCTCCAGCAGGATGCGCCCCATGATCGGCAGCGCCGTGATGGACAACGCAATGGTGACGAATAATTGAAACCCCACAAAATTTGTGCCGGGCGCAAAATGACGGTGCAGCCACGGGCCGATGGCCAGCCCGCACAGAACCGGCGCAAGGATGCCCATCAGCGACACGGCCGTGACGGTTTTGGAGCGCGATCGCAGGTGGCCGAAGTCAAATTCCATGCCGACCTGGAACAGCAGGAAAATCAGGCCGATTTTGCCGAGCAACTGGAGCGATTGCTGGGTGTGAGCGGGAAACAGCGGAGCCCAGTCCTGCGGCCAGACCAGTCCCAGCGCCGACGGCCCAAGCAGCAGGCCCGCGACGATTTCGCCCACGGCCAGCGGTTGGCCCATGCGTCGGCCAAGCCGCCCGAAAAACCACGCCACAGCGATGATGATCATCCACTGCACAAGCACCAGCTTGAGATGGCTTTCAATGGCCGTCGGATTCACGGCTGCACTGTATGAGGGAAGGCCGCAAAAATGTCAGCCTCAAATGAAAATGGCGTTTCTGAAGGAACAAGGTTTGACGAATCCGGGTCCGATTTTTCATTTTGCCGAAAGGGTTTGAAATTTGTGGAACGCATCCTCCGGGAAGTTCGTGGGGCTCGAACTTGCCCTAATTAAAAGTCGCCCGGAGCCAGTTAAAAGTCGCCCGGAGCCAGTTAAAAGTCGCCCGGAGCCAGTTAAAAGTCGTTCGGAGCCAGTTAAAAGTCGTTCGGAGCCAGTTAAAAGTCGTTCGGAGCCAGTTAA
>CALJZV010000114.1 GCA_937983475.1 uncultured Verrucomicrobiales bacterium | reverse complement strand
CAACTGTTGGAACAACTCAAACTGACCAAGCCGACGGTGGTGTTCCTGGGTTACGGCATGGCGAATTCCTTCGACGGCGCCGCGAAGCTTCCGCAATTCATCAATCAAGTGAACAAGTTGATGGACGCCATCGCGGCTCAATCGGAGTCGAAACCCGTCCGGTTTGTCATTCTCAGCCCAATCCGGCATGAGAACCTTGGCGCTCCCCTGCCCGACCCTGACGCGCACAACACCCAACTGGCTGAGTACACCGAGGCGCTTCGCAAACTGGCCGAACAGCGCGGCTGTCATTTTGTCTCTTTATTTGACCTGCTCAAAATTGAAACCCGCTCGAAGCCTTCCCGCCCGCTCACTGACAATGGCATTCACCTTAACGCCTCCGGTTATCAAAGAGCCGCCGAAGCCGTGGAGCGCGGGCTGGGCTGGAAGGCCGGCGCGTGGAAAAAACATCCTCACCGCGAGGCGCTGCTGCGCGAAATCCTCCTGAAAAATGAACTCTTCTTCAACCGGTCGCGCCCGCAAAACATGGCCTACATCCTGGGATTCCGGAAACACGAGCAGGGCAAGAACGCCGCGGAAATTCCCATGTTTGATCCCCTCTTGGACGAGGCCGACGCGCGCATCGCCAAACTGCGCGCGCCCACTTCCAAACGCGCCGCGGTTGCGTTCTCTCCCAAGGTGGAAAACAAGCCACAACGCCCCTTCGAGCCGCAGCCTTTGCCGAACTTTGATGTGGCCGAGGGATTGGAGGTCAATTTATTTGCCGAGAACCCGCAGTTGGCCAAGCCCATTCAAATGAACTTTGACCCACAGGGCCGCCTCTGGGTGGCCAGCTCGGCCGTGTATCCGCAGATTGCTCCCGGCCAGAAGGCAAGCGACACGATCCTGGTTCTCGAAGACACCAACGGCGATGGCAAGGCCGACAAGTCCACGGTCTTCGCCGAGGGATTATTCATTCCCACGGCCGTGGAACCGGGCGACGGCGGCGTGTATGTCGGACAAAGCACCGAGTTGTTGCACTACAAGGACACCAATGGCGACGGAAAAGCCGACCAGCGGCGAATTGTGCTGTCGGGGTTCGGCACCGAGGACACGCATCACACCATTCACACGCTGCGGTGGGGACACAACGGCCGGCTTTACTTCAACCAGTCAATTTACATCCGCACCGACACCGAAACGCCCCACGGTGTCGTGCGACTCAAGAGCGGCGGCATCCTGGAGCTGCGCCCGCAATCCATGAGCATGGACATTTTCCTGCGAGGCTTCTGCAACACCTGGGGGCATGCGTTCGACCGCTTCGGTCAATCCTTTGTTACCGATGGCTGCGGGTCGCAGGGAGTGAGCTTCGGAATTCGCGGCGCCACCTACCTGACCTACGCCCAGATGCGGCGCGAGCTGAAAAGCATCAGCCCGGGCAGTTACCCAAAATTCTGCGGACTGGAGATCATTCAAAGCGAACATTTCCCTCCGGACTGGCAGGGCACGCTCGTGACCTGCGATTTTCGCGCCAACCGCATCGTTCGTTTTGGTCTGGAGGAACAAGGCTCCTCCTACGTGACCAAGGAGCTGCCCGACGTGCTCCGCAGCACCAACGTCACCTTCCGCCCCATCGACGTAAAACTCGGCCCGGACGGCGCGCAGTATATTGCCGACTGGTCCAACCCGATCATCCCGCAACGCGACGTGGATTTTCGCGACCCGCGCCGCGATCAGGTCCATGGACGCATCTGGCGCGTCACCGCCAAGGGGCGCCCCTTGATTTCCAAGCCAAATCTCGCCAACGCCAAAACCGAGGCGCTGTTGAACCAATTGCTCTCACCCAACGATTTCAACCGCAACCAGGCGCGTCGGGTGCTGATTGAACGTGGCGAGAAAATAAAGCCCTCCCTCGCCAAGTGGGTTCAAAATCAATCCGTGTCGCAGGCAAAACTCGAGGGGCTTTGGCTTTACCAGGCGCTCGACAGCGTCAACGCCGAACTGCTCAAGACACTGCTGCACGCCAGCGACGGACGCATCCGCGCTGCCGCCGCGCGTGTCCTGGGCACCTGGCACGACCGCATACCTGAAGCCGCCGACTGGCTCGCCGCCGCCACCCGCGATGCCCATCCCCGCGCCCGGCTGGAGGCCGTTCGCGCCATCGCCTACATTCCCACGGCCAGGTCCGCGGAGCTGGTTCTGCAAGCGCTGGAAATGCCGATGGACCCGTTCCTGGACTACGCCGTCTGGCTGAGCATTAACGACCTCGCGCCGCAATGGATTGACGCCGTTCAGTCCGGTGCCTGGAGCCATCACGGGCGGGAGAAGCAATTGGAGTTCGCGCTCAAGGCCCTTCCTCCAGCGCAGGCCGGCAGCGTCTTTGGGAAAATTATAAAAGATCAGGTCATTGCCAAGGACGGCAGCGGTCCATGGATCGAACTCATTGGCACAACAGGCGGCTCAAAGGAGATGAGAAAACTGTTCGACCAAGTGCTGAAAAATGGCTTTGACGAAGCCGCCACGGTCAAGGCGCTGAACGCCCTCGAAAACGCCGGGCGAGTCCGCAACGTCAAGCCCGACGGCTCTCTGAACGACGCCCTCAAGCTGCTTGGACACAAGTCCGGCTCCGTCCATAACGCCGCCATCCGTCTGGCGGGTGCATGGAAACTGGAGAAATCTGTTCCTCAACTGGCCAAACTCGCCGCAAGCTCCGCTGTCGACACGCAGAAAGCCGCATTTGACGCGCTGCGCGACATCGGCGGCAAGGAAGCGCTCAACACCCTTTTGACCCTTGCTGACAATTCCGACGCCAAAATCCGAAGGCTCGCCGTCGTCACCGCGGGTTCCGTTGGACTGGACAAGGCAATGCCAAAAATCACCGCGCTCATCGCCGAAACCAGCGAGGAAAATGAATCGCTTGAGCTGTGGCGCCCTATGCTCTCCATTCGGAATGGCTCCAAGAAAATCGCCCAGGCCCTGCCCAAATCCGGCCTCGCCGAATCCATCGCCAAGGCCGGCATCAAGGCCGCGCGCGAAGGCGGGCGCAACGAGCCGGAACTGGTGATGGCGCTCACCCGCGCCGCGAACCTGGACGACGCCGAGCGGACTTTGACTCCCGAGGAAATGAAGCACCTGGGCGACGTCGCGGCCAAGGCCGATCCAGTCAAAGGCGAGAAGATTTATCGCCGCGCAGACCTGGCGTGCGTCAGCTGCCATGCCATCGGCGGCGCGGGCAGCAAGGTCGGCCCCGATCTCACCTCCATCGGCGCCAGCGCGCCCATGGATTATTTGATCGAGTCCATCCTGTTCCCCAACCGGAAAATCAAGGAGGGCTATCACACCATCGAAGTGCAGACCAAGGACGAGATGGAATACAGCGGTATCGTCCTGCGGGAAACCGACGACCTGCTCGTCATGCGCGACTCCACCGGCAAGGAGGTTTCCATTCCCAAAAACACCATTGAAAGCCGCCGCACCGGCAACTCCCTCATGCCCTCTGGACTGGTGGACCATCTCAGCGCCGAGGACCAGGCCGACCTTTACAAATTCCTCTCCGAACTCGGCAAGCCGGGTCCGTTCGACGCCTCAAAGGGCAACGTGGCCCGCGCCTGGAAACTCTTTTTGGTCACCATTGACCATGCCCAGTTTGGCACCGAAAAACTGGTCGCGGGCGATTTGTCGGTCCCCGGCTGGAGGACGGTTTATTCGACCGTCAGCGGACAGGTGCAAAAGGAGGATTTGCAGGCGGAATTGAAAACCGTGGCCAACCGGAACCCGATGGCCGCCTTTGCCGCCGCGCAACTGCAACTGGCCTCCGCCGCCACCGTGCGCCTCAAGGTCAACGGCCTTGAAAAGCCCGAGCTGTGGGTCAACGGCAAGGCGGTCGCGGTCAACAGCGATGCCTCTGTGAGCTTAGGCCAGGGTAAGCACAGCGTGGTCGTCAAGCTCGACCCCAAAACGCTTCCTGAATTTTTCCGCATCGAGGCGAGCGAAAGCACGTTTTTGGTGGAGTAAAACGTGCGAGCGGATTCATTCAACCAACAGACGCCGACAGCCAGTCGAGATAGCGGCGGTTGCCCGCCTCAAGGCCGCCAACCACAAATTCAGGCGTGGCATAAGGACGGAGCCCCACAAGCTTCCGCCCCAACTCCGGGAGGTTGCGCCGCGGGGCCTCGGGGACCAGCAGCGTCTCGTTCCCCTGCTCCAGTTTGCCCTGCCACCAGTAATGCGACTCGATCTTGGGAACGAGGTTCACGCAGGCTGCCAACTTCGCGGCCAACACCTGGTTTGCCAGCGAGCGGGCCGTCTTAAGGTCGGGCGCCGTCACCAAGGCGATGCAATGGCGTTTGGTTTTCATGCTTCAAGAAATGATGTCACCCCGGTCCGGACGCAAGTGAAGTGTTGAGAAAATAAAAAACATCAGTCAGCCGGATGCATTCCAAGCCAGGACCGGGGCAATTCACCCGAACAAGTTCTTGAGCCCATCTCCCGGCGTCAGTAGGATGCGCCCCACTGAACGCCCACTCGCTTTATGCTCAAGCAGTCTTTTGCTTTAAAATGCCTTTCGTGCGCCTTTGCAGTGCCCTTTTTGCTCGGCCAATCCGTCCATGCGCGGCTCATGGACAGCGGCATTGACCCCGCCAACCTCGGAACCGGCCAATGGATTTATTTCCTTAGCCAGGCCACCAACCGTCTCGGTGGCAATGTTTCCTCGGTCACCGACATTCCCAGCCTGATGGCCTTTTACAAAAGCCGGGGCATTGACTTCGTTGTGGTCAAATCCGGCACTGGCGCGGAAGTGTTTCCCGCGCACTCGCCCCAATTCACCAAGGAGTTGGTGGACGCGGCGCACGCCGCCGGGTTGAAAATTTTCGGCTACACCCGCTCGGACGGGAAGAACGTCCCGGGAGAAATCCAGCTCGCCTGTGACAACTACGAACTGGGCGCGGACGGATTTGTGATTGATGCCGAAGCGGAATGGGAGTCGCATCACCTTGGCGCAGACGGGCCGCAATTGGCCATCGAGCTTTGCAAGGGCATCAAGGAGCGCTATCCAACCAAGTTTCTGGCCCATTCTCCATTCCCGATCATCAGCAAACACAGTTCATTTCCCTACAAGGAATTTGGCCTGTACTGCGATGCCGTCATGCCCCAGGCCTACTGGAAAAGCATCCGTGTCTCGCCAGCCCGGATGGTGGAATGGATGAACGACGAATGGCACGCTTGGCATCGCTCGCTACTCGGTGACGACAAAATGGCCATTAAGCCCATCGCTCCCATCGGCCAAGGCTGGAGCCCATCCGACGACCGCATTGTCACCTCCAAGGAAATTCTCCAGTTCGTAAACGCCCTGAACAGCACCACGAATCCTCCGGAACCCAACGGCTACAAGGGCGTCAGCTATTGGCGCACTGACCTGCACACGGCGTCCATCTGGAGCGGCATCAAGCGAGCCAAAATCGGTGATAAGCCGAAAAGCGAAAATGACCAGGCAGATGAGCAGGCACCGGAAAATTTACAGGAAAATAAAACTGCCGTTGCCGACAAACAACAGCCTGCCACAGACACCGGATTGATCCTGGACGACACCGATGAAGCTGTGGTGCTTACAGGCGCCTGGTTCGACGGCAAAAGCCGCCGTTGCCATGGTGTAGGCTATCGCTGTGCCAACACGGTGAAGGGAAACGCGACTGCGTTCGCAATTTTCCGTCCGCAGATACCCGAAAGCGGGCGATACCACATCTACATTCGCTATGTGTCCCACGAGAACCGGTCCAAGCAGGCTCCGTGGACCATTTCCTGCGGGGACGGGGTGGAAACTGTCAATGTGGACCAGACCAAAAATGACAGTGACTGGGTCCTGATCGCCTCGGGAAAGTTTTTCAAATCCGGCAGCGAAGGCTTCATCAGCGTCTCCAATGACACCGGAGAACCCGGCACTGTCGTTGTCGCCGATGCCGTGCGACTGGTGCTACAGGAAAAAACAAACTCTCCCGGAGGTCAATGAAGCTGCAAGGCCAGCGCGCACCACTTCTGCCAGACTTCCTGCACGCTGAGATTTTGCAGTTTATTTCCGGCATGCAAAAGGCTCATGCGGCGTGAGCGCGGCCTCCAGACTGCCGCGTTGGAAGGTCCCCAAAGCGCCAGACCCGGCAAACCCAACGCTGCCGCGAGATGAGTGATGCCTGAGTCATGGCCAAGAAACGCCCGGCATCTTTGTAATAAATAAGCCAGTTGAACCAAGGGCAGATGCTGCGCCACCAGGCAACGATCGTCCGGCAGGGCGTCTGCAATCGCCTCAAGCCGTTCCTCCTCGGCTTCGCCTCCGACCAAGAGCAATTGCCATGGTGATTTTTCAGCCAATTGCCGCAGAAATTGTTTCCAACAGTCGTGCGGCCAGTTCTTCGTCGTGCTGCCGCTCCCAGGATGAATGGCCACTGTGGGACGCTGGACAAATTCCCTGAAATATGTGGGCGGCAACTCGCCGGAGCAAAGGGTCAAGCGGGGCGCCGCCTCGTCAACCGTGATGTCCAGTGGCCGCAACGCCTTCAACAACACATCGGCGGCATGCCGGTTTAAGCGTTCTTCAGGCCGGTGCAGGCCTCGCAGGAAAGGCGCGCCAGAGCAGGTCAGTATATTTTCCTGAAAGACGCCCTCCGGGTCATGGGCATAGGAAACAATCAGGTCAAAGGCGGAAAAAAAGGCGCGCCAGTTTGAATCAAGCGGTGAGCCTGGAGCAAAGAAACAGGCCAGCGACGGGGCTTCAATGGGATGAACCTCGTCAGCCAGATTGCCCGCCACGGCCAGCGCGGCAATGCGGGGATAGCCCAAAACGTCAATCCGGGCCGCAGGAAACCGGTGTTTCAGGGCAGAAAGCACAGGGAGCGTGAGAATAAAATCGCCGATGGCCCCGCCCCGGATCACCAGAATGCGCTTCATGCGACGCCTTCCGATTAAAGTCTTTTATTCAACCGGAAGGAAAACAACCTACGTGCTCAACGGCTTTTTTTCTTGGGCTCTTTGAGTCCAAGTTTCCTGCGCATTTCGGCCTCGGTCTGCTCGTTGCGGCGGCGCTCTTCCTCGCGGATTTCAAACTCGGCGGCGCGCACGCCCGGCAGGCGCTCGCGCTCGTCGCTGGCGATGATGGCCGCCGCCTCGGGCGTCGGAAGCACGGTCGGACGGAGAAACACCATCAGTTCAACACGCTTGGCGGAATCGCTTTTTCTGCGGAACAGCGCGCCCAGCCCGGGAATGTCTTTCAGGAAAGGAACGCCCGACTTGGTCCTGCTCTTGGTGGTGCTGATGAAACCGCCCAGAACGATGGTTTCGCGGTCGCGAACGGCCACCTTGGCCAGTGCTTCGCGTTTGGTGGTGGTGGGAACATTTCCAGCGCCCTGAACTTCAATCGAAGGCCCAAGCTGCTCGATGTTCTGCGCGATGTCCATGACAACGAGGCCGTCGGGATTGATAAGCGGCAGGACGTTCAAGGCGATACCAACCTCCTTCTGCTGGTACTGCGAGCTGGGCTGGGTGCTGACGCCGCCGAAATAGGTGCCGGTCACATACGGCACGGTGTCACCGATGAACAGACGGGCTTCCACCGCATGCGAGGTTTGAATTCGCGGCCGGGAGAGAACATTCACCCGGCTGTCCGTGGCGGCCGCAGTCAGGGCGACATCGAAACTATTGCCGATGTTGCCAAAGTAACTGAAACCTCCTGGCAACCCGGCGGTCGCAAGGCTTCCAGTATTGGTCGAGGTGGCCAGCAGATTGTTGATGGCCGGATTCAGAAAAGATTGGTTGCCGTTGACGCCGCCCGCCGTGCGAACCCCGCCACCGAGTTTCTTCGGATCCTGAATATAGCTCACCCCAAACTCCATGGAGTCATCCAGTGACACCTCCATGATGATGGCCTCGATCAAGACCTGCGAGAGGACGACATCCAGTTCCTGAATGATGGTCTTGATCATGATCATGTCCTGACTGTTGGCGAAAATGAGCAGTGAGTTGGTCCGCTCATCGGCAATGATCTTGGCCTCTCCGAGAATCTGGAAATCACCGCTGCCACCAGAGGCGCGCTGCACGATGGATTGCAAGCGGGACTGGAACGAGCTGCGGGAAGTCGTGCCCGGCGAAGCGAGGCCGGATGTGCCCGGTTGCTGACCCGGTTGGCCAGGGATTGCGCCGGTCTGGCCGGGTTGATAACCAGCAGCACCAGCCGTGCCTATGCCAGTTCGGCCACTTCGTCCCACCGACACTCCCGGCCCACTGGCGGTCAGACTGCCAAGCACCTGAGCAATATCGCCCGCCAGCGCATATTTGATGGGAATGACCTCGGGCTTGATTTCCAAGGGCGTGACGGTATCCACGCGCTCAATCATTTCCATCATGCGCTTTACATTTTCCGAGTAGTCGCGGAGCACGATGGTCTGGCTGGTGGGAATGGGAATAATGCTGCCGCCGGTCTTGGCGAACGGCTGAATGGCGGTCACGGCGTCCTGTACCGGAATGTATTTCAACTGAACGATCTGGGTGACGAACTTACCGGCTTCGGGAAGGTCCTTGGTGTCGCCCTTGTAGAATTCCGCGCCAGCCTGGGGGGCCGCGCCTTCCTGGACGACCTTGACGAATTTTTCACCCACCGGAAGCACAGTGATTCCGTTCATGGCCATGACCGTTTCCAAAGCCATGATCGCCTCGGTCTTGCTCATTGGCCCTCGGGATTTCAGCGTGATAAACGTGGTGATCGGCAGGCTGGAGGCGCGGAGAATGGTGCGCCCCACCAGTTCGGAATAAAAATCCAGGACCTGGCCAAGAGGCATGTTTTCGAAATTGATCAACGGCACGATCTCTTCCTGCTTGGCGGGCTTGGCGGCAACCGCGGCACCACGCGCGGATGGCGCGGCAGGAGCGGATTCCGGGGCCGGCGCAGGAGCCGGCGGCACGGCGCGCACGGCGGGTGATCTGGGTGCCGGCGCTGGGGGCACGGCGGGAGAGGGCGCGGGCGTCTGCGGGGTTTCCTGAGCGACTACAAGCGTTGTGGCCAGGATGGCGATGGTAAGAGTGTGTAGTGTTTTCACGGTTTGTCAGAGGCTCTGGATCGTTCCACGTTAGATGAGTCAGGCTTGGCAGCCTTGCCTGCCGGTTTTTTTTCGGAAGAAGCCTTTGTCCCGGATGCGGGCTTGGGCGCAACTTTAGACGAGCCCTTTTTCTGGTAACTGGCCACAAGGGTGATTTCGCCCTGAAGACGCATGGCTGAGGCGTCCGGGCGAACATTGAGGTCCTTGACGCGGATCATGGATTTGCCGGCGCTGATGTTGTAGAGGAAATCCACCAGTTCCTCGTCCTTCGCGTTGGAAAATCCCATGCGAATGGCCATTTCATCGAACAGTTGGTCTTCCTTGGTGGTAGCCGCCTTGGGCAGTTCGGTGATGCCGCTGGGAACAATACCACTCTGGGTGGCCTGATTTTGAATGTTGTTGCGCAATTGCACGGTCATTTCCACAGGCAGCAAGGTCTGGCCCTGGCCCTCAAGTTTTTCCTTCTCGGCCTTGTATTCGGCATTTTTGGCAATTTCGATCTTGTAGTTCCGCAGGGTTTCCTGGGCCTTTTTATGCTCGTCACGGACCTTGTTCCAGTCCTTGAAATGCGGCCAGACAAAGAGGGCGTTGAGCACGAAGAAAACTACCACCGCGACCGCGATGACCAGGCGTCGCTCCATGGGGCGAAGATTCAGGGAGTCGAGCATGTTATTTGGCTCCTTTCTCGCCCATTTGGATGACAAAGCTCCAGTAAACGGTGGGGGTGCCGGCGGCATTGGGGCGTGCAGGCGGCGTGCTCAGGGGACCCAATTCCACGGGTTGGCCGTTGATGAGCGAACGGCCCACCGCGCCGTAGTATTCAGTCAGCTTGCTGATGTTGTCCTGGGAGACAGCCCCCGACAGCATGACGGTCTTGCCCTTTTGGAAATTGAGCGAGGTGATCGTCAATTCCTCGGGCAGTTGGTCTGAAATCATCTTCCAGGATTCCAAGGCCGCAAACTTGAGGTTTGCCTGCTCCTGGAGAATGTCCACGCGCTCCTTGAGCTGGATGGTGGTGGTGTGTTGCGGCTTGAGCGTCCGGACCTCCTGCTGCACCTGGCCGAGTTTAAACTTATACACCTGCAACGCGCTGAAGTAACCGATGACCACCGCGATATACAGCACCAGAATGCCTCCCAACCCTCGCATCCACAGGCGGTCCACAAACTGGTGCCGGTAACGGTCGCCATACTCATGAGGCAACAAGTTGGCTGAATTTTCGGAAATCACTGCGCGCTTTGCGCTCAGCGCCGCCAGTTTTTCCTGAGGCACTGGAGGAACAATTTCAATCGGTCCATCCACCCACTCCCGGAGCAGGTTCTCCCAGGTGGCGGCCGTGGCCGAATCGGCAACCACATGCCAGTTGGGCGGCGTGGTAAGCCAGCCTTCCAACTCGCCCGCCCAGGCCATTTGGGAAATCTGCTCCCGCAAACGGGCTCCCTCGTTGCCATTGCCCCACGTCAACAGCGTCAGATTCCTGAGCACGCCGTCATACCACCAAGCCACCAGACATGGGGACGTGTTGGTTTCTCCGGGGTAAATCCACACGCCATTTTCATGGACAGGTGTGGCCAAAAGCTGGTCCACCAGCGCAAGCTCCAACCGGTCCGCCAAATATCCCTGACCTTCAAGTTTTCCAAGGAATTCCTCCACCAATTCGCAGGGCACGATCACCACAATGACTGTCTGCATGCCGCCCTCGCGCTTGGGCAGCACCTCAATGGTCCAGACAATCTGCGCGACAGGCAGGGGGGAAATCTTTTCCAACTGGAACTCCACCATTGAGAGGGTTTCTGAAAAATCAGCAGCAGGAAGCTGCAACACCCGAAGGAAAACCTTCTCCACCGGCAGCCAGGCGATGTTCAATCGGGGCTGCCAAAGCGAACTCCAGTCCTTGGAAAACCAGTGATCAGGGACCGGTTCGCCGTTGCGCCCCCGATGTTCGCGCAGAAGAGGAAAGCCCTTCTCGCGTGCCGAAAACTGCCACAGTTGCCGGGAATCCGGCGTGACGTCCAATACGTTTGCGAAACTCCAGCGCGCCATTTCAGCCTTTCAACCAGACTCCGGTTTTGCTGTCGTCCACCAGCGATTTCAAATGTTCCTCAGTTTGAGTAACGCGCAGCACTTCCTCAATGGTGGTCAAGCCGGCCTTGACTTTGTTCCACCCGTCAGTGCGCAAGGTGCGCATGCCCAGTTCGACAGCCTTCTGGGCAATAGTCGAGGCGGCGGCCCGGTTGAGAATCAACGGACGAAGTGACTCGTTGAGGATCAGGAGTTCATAGATGCCCATGCGGCCTTGGTAGCCCAGTTGGCGGCAATCCTCGCAACCCGCCCCTTTGTAAAATTTGGCGGTTTCAATTTCGTTCTCAGGAAAACCGATCTTGAGCAGATAATCGCGCGAGACTTTCTGTTCCACTTTGCAGAAGGGACAGATTGTCCGAACCAGACGCTGAGCAAGCACCGCTTCCACGGAGGAGGCCACAAGGAAGGGTTCAATGCCCATGTCAATCAAGCGCGTGAAAGCGCTGGGCGCATCGTTGGTGTGCAATGTGCTGAACACCAAGTGACCGGTCAGGGCGGCACGAATGGCGATTTCTGCCGTCTCCAAATCGCGGATTTCGCCGACCATGATGACGTTGGGATCCTGCCGGAGAATGTGGCGCAACCCCATGGCGAAGGTCAGCCCGATATCAGAGCGGACCGCAATCTGGTTGATGCCCTTCAGCTCGTACTCAACGGGTTCCTCAATGGTGATGATGCGTTTCTGAATCGAATTAATCGTGCTGAGAAACGCGTAGAGTGAGGTGGATTTTCCCGAACCGGTCGGCCCGGTCACCAGCAGAATGCCGTGCGGCTTGACGATGATTTCCCGCAGCGCGGATTCCTCCGCGGGGGAAAACCCGAGCTTGTCGAGGCTCAGGAAGATTTTGCCGCGAGTCAGAAGGCGGAGGGACACGCTCTCGCCGTACACCGTTGGCACTGTGGATACGCGGATGTCAATTTCCTCGCCCTTGATGCGGACGTTGATGCGTCCGTCCTGCGGCAGGCGCTTTTCGGCGATGTTCATTCCCGCCATGACCTTGATGCGGGAGATGAGGGACGCCTGATAGCGTTTGAGCTGCGGCGGCATCGGGGTCTGGTGCAAAATGCCGTCGATGCGATAGCGAATGCGCAACTCGTCCTCAGCGGGTTCGAAATGAATGTCCGTGGCGCGGTCCTTGAACGCCTCCCAAATGATTTGGTTGACGAACTTGATGACGCTGGCCTCCTGGTCGCCCTCGGTGATCTCCCTGTCGTCCACCATTAATTCAAGGGGCTCATCCTCCTTGGCGATTTCCTCCAGCGTCTCCGCGCCAACGCCGTAATATTTTTTGAGCGTCTTTTCAATTTCAGCACGGGGTGCCAGGGCAAACTGGATCGGGCAACGGGCGTCGAACTGCACCGCATTAAGCATGGAGGCGTCAAAGGGGTTGCCCACGACGACTTCAAGGGTGCCGTTCTCCAGCCTGGTGGGAATGACATAATACTGGAAGGCCACCTTGGTGGAGACTTTTTCGCGAGCCTCGGGCGAGACTTCCGCTTTTTTCAACTCCACAAAGCGCCACCCCAAGGCATTGGCCAACTGCTGAAGAAATGCTTCCTCCGAAATGCCTTTTTCCCGGCAAATGAATGCAATTAGGGACTCCTCTGAACCATTTTCGACGGCCACTCGCCAGGCCTTGTTCCACTCATCGAATTGTTCGGGAGTCGCCAGCGCATGCTGCGCCAACAAATTTTTAATAGATACAAACGCCATCTAGTCAGTAGTCTGTATTTGAAACACGGGAAAATAGAGAAAGTTGCGACAGGGGTCAAAGTATTTAAAAGCCAGGGCCGTCTTCATCTTCTCAGCAGGAATGCAAATGCCGATGCGGTTGAAATACAGGGGACAAGACATTGTCTCAGCCCGTCGGCGGCCCTATCGACGGTTCATGAAGTCCAGATAAGCCACAAGGCGGCTTTTCATTTCCTTGCGAGGCACAATGGCGTCAATCAACCCGTGATCGAGGAGAAACTCTGCGGTCTGGAAACCCGGCGGCAATTCGGCCTGCGTGGTGTCCTTGATGACGCGCGCCCCCGCAAAGCCAATCGTTGCGGCCGGCTCGGCGAGAATCAGGTCACCCACAGTGGCGTAACTGGCCATAACCCCCGCAAACGTGGGGTTGGTCAGCACGCTGATATAAGGCAGTTTTTGCCGGGAATGATACGCCAGCGCCGAACAGGTCTTGGCCATTTGCATGAGGCTGAACATGCCCTCATACATGCGCGCGCCGCCGCTGGTGGAAAAAATAATGACCGGCAACCCCTTGTCGGTGCCGGCTTCAATCAGACGGGTAAGTTTTTCGCCGACAACGGAGCCCATTGAGCCTCCCAGAAAAGCGAAGTCCATTACGCCCAGAGCCACTCGGTGCTCACCCAGCTTGGCGATACCGGTGATGACTGCGTCCTTGAGGCCGGTTTCTTTCTGGTATGCCTCCAGCTTGGAGGTGTAGGCGGCAACGCCGGTAAACTTTAGTACGTCCACGCTGGTCATGTCCGCGTTAATTTCCTCAAAGGAACAGGTTTCGACCAGCGCGTGAATTCGTTCACGGGCGCCAATGGGAAAATGATGCTGGCACTTGGAGCACACCTTGAGCGTCTCCTCCATTTCCTTGTCGTAAATCATCGCCGAGCATTTGGTGCATTTGGCCCAAAGCCCTTCGTGAATGTCGCGTTTCCTGGACTTTGCGCCTCGCAGCTTGGGCTTCTTGGCGAGGGCGGTTTCGGCGCTGGAGGCAGGAGGCGGCGTGACTGCGGGCTCGACAGTTTCCAAGCCTAGCGTTTTTCGAGTTGTATTGGTCGTTGACATTTCAATTCACAAAAAACCAAGGGGCAACGTGCCGGAATTGCGTTGGCAATCCCGACATCCAAGCCGTTAAAACTCAATGTGCAGCATTCGAACCTTGCATAAGGCCCCGGGCGACTGTCCACACGCAAATTTCCCCTGCTCCGGCCTGGCTCAACGCCCAGGCACACGCGCTGGTAGTGGCGCCCGTGGTCATCACATCATCTACTAAAATTATTTTTTCGCCATTCAATTCTTGGCCGGCCCGGACAGCAAAGGCGCGCTTGACATTGGAGGCGCGCTCCTGCCGCGTCAACTGGGTTTGCGTCCGGGTCCACTCCACCCGGCGCAGCAGGTTTTTATTCACTGGCAGGTTTGCCGCTCGTCCAAGGCGAACAGCCAGGCTCTCAGCCTGATTGAATTCACGGTCGCGCTTTTTTACCGGGTGCAGCGGCACCGGAACGATCAAGTCCCATTTTTCCTCTTGAAGCGCTGGAACCGCCTGGCGAACCAACAAATCCGCCAAAAAGGATTCAAACCACAAATCCCGCCGGTATTTGTAGCGGTGAATCACCTCGAGGACCAACGGGCTGGCAATCACGGCCGATCGCGCATAGTTAAAGTGCAATTGAACTCCATGGCAGTTGCCGCATAGAAAGTCCGTCGTTATTTCGCCCTCATAGGGCAGCCCGCAGCGCTGACAGTACGGCGGAACCACGAAACGGACACCCCCCTTGCCCGACCAGCATCGGTTGCAAACGTAGCCCTCAGCCGCTGTGGCGCGTTGCTCCTGGCAAATCTGGCAAACAGCGGGGTATAAGAGGTTCAACCCCGCGTCGAGCCACACTTTGAGAGGATTAATGAACCGTTGCATGCGTTTCCTTCGAAGACACGTTATCGGCTTGACGACTTGCAGCCGCCAATAGAAGCGCCAACACGCCAAATGCCGCCCATCCATCAATCAATTTGCCGCTGCCCAGCCAAGCCGCGCCTTCGCTCCCGGGTTTGGTCAAAAAGGCAAAGGTCTTGAGCCAAAAAATCCAGCCCGCGTGCAAACCGATGGAAAAATAAAGCGCGCCGGTGACCCGGTAAGCCAAGGCCAAAATCATCCCCGCTACGGTGAGGTTCAAAAAGGCGGGCATGAACACCTGCCAGTCGGCCAGCCCCCGCATCATTTGTCCCAGCACCACCAACCCGGTTGCCCAGTTGATCTCCTCCGGAGGAGGCGGTTTGCTCATGAAATGCACCCATGCATAAACCACGCTGCTGGCGACGAGGGCCACTTTCCAGGAATGCGCTTTTCGCAGCCCGCCAAAAAGCACGCCGCGAAACAGCAACTCTTCCAAAATGGCTACCGCCACGGCTGCAGTAGTGGCGTTCAACAGGTGACGCGCCAATTGCGCCGGCGAATGGTCGAGGTTGAACGAGCGAGCGCCCGCCAACAAAAGCAGTGCACCAACGACCGCCAACGAAGCAAAGCCAGTGGCGAAGCCCTTGCCGGCCTGACGCCCGGCATTTCCTGTTCGTTTGAAGCCGGCTTCCGCCCAGCTTCCAATGCCCATCCACCGCACCAGCGGCCACAGGCCTAAAACGGCCAGAACCATCAGGGAGCGATTCACAAACCGGTGAAAAGGATTGTTCGCCAGCTTCTGAAGAGCCGGGAAATGTTCAGCGATTTGCTGGACCAGAAAATAAAGCCAAGGCGCCACCAGGGCGCCTCCCAAAAAAACCAGAACCAAATAAGCCAGCAGCAAGGCAAGTGGCTGCATCGCGCGACATTAGAAATGGATTTCCTCAAAGCCAAGCCCTAATCTTTGCCAATTCGGCCCGGTGCCGTTAGTGTTTTCCGACTCATATATGGCGTTTGATGAA